>JAEYNQ010000108.1 GCA_023412455.1 Bacillota bacterium | reverse complement strand
ATATTGCTAATGAATTGGGTTTCAAAAAATCCAGTGTCAGTGTGGCTATGAAAAATCTTCGAGAGAAAAATCATATTGTAGTCAGTGACGAAGGTTTTATCACGCTGACTGAAACAGGCAAAAAAATTGCAGAAATGATTTATGAAAGACATGAACTCCTTTCTTCTTGGCTTATGCAACTCGGGGTTTGCAAAGAGATTGCTGATCAAGACGCTTGCAAAATAGAACATGTTATTAGCCAAGAAAGCTTTGAAGCGATTAAAGGGCATATTCAATCTGCCACTCTCTCATTATGAACTATTAATAAACCTATTCCATAGGCCAAAAGGAACCCTTTCACTTTATAAGTAAAGGGGTTCTGTTATACTAAACTAAAAGGAATAGAGGGGGATTTTTAAATGGAGAACTATTCGATCTATTTGTATGGGATGATTTTAAAGACTCACAGCTTTTTATTAAAGGGGGATTTTCCTCTGGCAGATACTTATGGAGAATTTACTGAGCACTATGTCCTACCTGGTGGGGAAACGGGAACTTGTGCTACTGTTTTAGCCAGTCTCGGCTGCTCCATTAAAATGGATGGAAACTTTATGGGGACAGATGTCTTCCCACTTATTCAGGATTTTTATAAGGATAAAAAAGTAGATCTAAGTTCCCTTCATCTTGAAGAGGGCTATAGTGGCTTGCAAGATTATTGTTTTATTGACCAGACTACCCGTACACCTTTTGGTGAATTTGGTAGTTATTTTTCTGATTCCATTAAACATTGGAATCAACCTAAGGAAGAAGATATTATAAAGGCTGAAGTGGTAGGACTAGACCCTTTCTTTCAAGATGCTTCCATTGAAGTGGCTATGCTTTGTCATAAGCATGGCAAAAAGTATGTCACCATAGATTGCCCTTATGATAGTTTCCTTCACCGTCATGCCAGTATCAATGTAGTCTCTAATGAATTTATTAGCGGCACCTATCCTGAGGCTAATCGTCAAGACCTCTTTAATAAGTACTTAGAAGAAAGTTCAGGTCTTACTATTTTTACCTTAGGTGCTAAAGAGATTGTTTACGGACGCAAAGGACAAGCTCCTAAGCGTTTTAAACCCTACAACGTAAAGGTTGTAAGTACCTTAGGGGCTGGAGATACCTTTAAAGCAGGCTGTGTTTATGCCCTCTTAAAAGGCATGACTGATGAGGAAGTCATTCGCTTTGCCAGTGCTGCTGCTGGTATAGCTTGTACCCGTTTTCCACTTCCTCTTAATCCACCTACCTTAGAAGCTATAGAAGCGTTACAAAATACACGATCAATTAATTAAAATAGCTCCTCTTAGGAAAACAGCTTTAATTATTTCTGCTGTTAACTCTAAGAGGAGCTTCTTTATATATCTTTTTCAATAACTCTTTAAAAAGCTTATTCTTATTTTTTAATTGATATTCTTTTTAGTGGTCTTATAATCATTCATAATCTGAATAACTGTAGGTTCCCCTAGAGTCTCCATAGACTGCCCAAGCATCCCCTTGATGGAAGCTAGAAAATCATCAATCATCTTACGATTTCCTGTATGAATATATTTTTTAGTTAAAAGTAATGTGAGTGCTAAAGCAAAGCCTTGTTTGTAAATATAATCTTCTTCTACCATCCCACCTAATGCAAAAGGATGGCAATCAAAGGTATCTTCTAATTCTTTTTGAAGTTGCTGGGCATATATTCTTAAAGCTTGTTCTTGATGTTGTTGTTCCATACCTACTCCTCCTCACTTTATACTTCTTTTACTTCTTAATTTTTTCGACTATTTGTTTTGATTATAACATAAATTCCAATAAATATCTTGCAAAATTTACCATACTTCTAATAAAATCATTGAAGTCTTTTCAAACCCCTTATAGACTAAATAAGCAGACTTTCTAGACTAGAATAAAAGTGTCCATAGGACACGTATTGGTTCGCGAAGTAGTGAAAGTGTAGAATACGAAGTTTCCTACAAGATAAAAAAGTGGGTAGACCCTAGCTTATAAGCTTAAGTTCTACTCACTTTGTTGTTTTTAACTTATAGGTGCTAGGCTCTTGCCTTGCTATCCACATAGCTAGCAGCTGAAAGGGCTGCAATATTTCCCTCTCCAGCAGCTTTAATATATTGATAAGGTTTACCTACAATGTCTCCTGCTGCAAAGCATCCTGGAAGGCTGGTCTGCATGAGGCGGTCTACCTTGACATGGTTGTCACTGGTTTCAAGGCCTGGAAGAAGTGTACTTGGGCTAATGGTATCCCTTAGAATAAAAATCCCATCCGTTTCTATTTCTCCCTTTTGTAAAATAAGCTTATTAACCTGCCCTGCTCCTACAATCTCTAGAGGGCGATCTCTTACAATTTCTATTTTGGGGTTAACCTCTACTTCTTCTCTATACATAGGGATATAGTAGACTTTATCTGCTAAACTGGCTAAAAAGTCTGCCTCTTCTTCTTCTTTTTTACTATAGGCAATAACGGTGACTATCTTACCTCTGTAAAAATTACCGTCACAAGTGGCACAATAGCTTACTCCTCGGCCAAGGAAGTGGTCTTCTCCCTCAAACTTTTTGCCCACCTGTACACCTGTGGCTAAAATAACTGCTTCACTTTCATAAATTTCATTATTAGCCAAGATCGAGAAGTAATCTCCCATGGAATAAATGTTAGTTACTTTTTTCTCCGTAATAGCAATATCCATTTCTCTTAAATGTTCTTCAAATATGGTCTTGAGTTGTTCTCCTGTTATACCTGGAAAACCTAAATAATTATTGATTTGATGGGCTTTCTCCAGTTTCATGCTCAAATGATTATTGCCAAAAAGAATTACTCTTTTGTTACGCACCTTAGCATTTATGGCTGCTGATAACCCTGCTGGTCCTGTTCCTATTATAGCGATATCATAGCGTGTCGTCATGTCTCTCTCTCCTTTGCTGCTTAAAAAGCTCTCTATTTATTTTAGTAAAATACCTGTTAATTATTCCTAATTGCCTACTATTGTTTTGGAAATACGGTAAGGCTCTTTTATTCTACCATTTTCTCCTTGCTTTGTCCTTACTTTTTAATACAGCTTTGCCAAATTTCATTTTCCTTACCTACTTTATGTATATTAAAAAAGAGGTGCTTTGGTGCACCCCTTTTATCTAATGTGTAAATCCTATGTTTCCCTTTTGTTACTTATAGTAATAATAGAGATTGCCCTTATATTTATCTTTAAGAACGGATTCTAATTCAATCCATGGTTGCATTATAAACTTCTAAGATTATTTTTTATAAATTGAAGGATATAAATAGCTTGCCATACACGACTATATTCACCAAAAGGCTGAGCCCATCCTCCATCTTCATCTTGATTATTTTTAATCTCTTCAAGCACTGCCTCTACTTCTTGTGGAGGGATAGGAAGTCCTGACTCGATGCGACTGGAATGCTGCTGCCACAGGGTAGGTACCTCTTGTCCACCTCCCATAAATACGCCCAAGCACCAATCTACTATTTTTTGATTGTCCTCACTTGGTGGCAATTGACTAAAAACACCTAAATAACCTATAGCTGTCCATATGTCTTGTTTCTTTGAATCCTCTTCAAAATGACTGGTCATATAGTCTAAAGCCTTTGTCATAAGTGGTTCTTCTTTAGCCCCTATGGCCAAAAGCCATCTTAAAACCATCCCCGTGTTATACTCACGATATACACCCTTTTGCATATAGGGAGGATGGGGATAAGCATCAATATCTTCATTTTCATCTAAACAACCATCAGAGCCTTGGATACTATTAAAATAGCGAATGACCTTAGTGAAAATCTCACTTTCCTTTAAATCAAAACGCACGATATGATCGAGTGCAGCAATTGTCGCCATGGTTGAACTGACAGGCCCTTGGTATTCGATTTCCATACCATTAGCAAAACCACCATCCTCATTTTGATAAGCTTTAAGAGCTTCTAATATAGCTTGTTTTGAACCTTGTCCATCTATCCATGCCATACAAGCCCTTTGCAAGGCTGTCCCTTTTTCTTCTATATAAGCTTTTGCCTTTAAATAAGTGTTCTTCATATGTACTTGCCTCCTTTGTTTTTTTCAGTCTAAAACCTCCACTAGGTGTAGAGTCAAGTTCTTTTTTGAAAATTACAAAAGAGGAATTATGAGTTCTGTCACATAGTTCTCCTCATCCAAGGTAATCGTAGCATCTACAATATATTTCTCAATGGCTTGTCCTTTATAACTATAACCCTTTTCTGCCATAGCATCAAAAAGCTTTTGATAACTTATGGGCTCGCTTTTATAGCTGCCATAATGCAAAAGTGTAGCCGCTTTAAAGCCTCCCCAAACGCGAATATTTGGATTTTCTTCTAAAGGCTTCACAATAGTGGCACATACCTCTATATCTGCTTGTTCGTAATCAAACTGGCGATAATCATCATAATAAATAGCCATTATGGGGCCAGTCATATAAAGACCTTGTTCCTCAACTAACCGTCTTAACTCCACAAATCTTAAAATAAACTGCTCTTCATTACACGCTGCTTTATACCGCAAAAAGACAACATATTGAAAAGGAATATCTTTAAAAACCACTTTTCCCTCATGAAAAGATTTGGTACCCTCCCATTGAAAATAACGTAGCTTATTTTTTAGTGTCATGAGTTCCCCTATACGCCGATCAATTTCCTCACATCTTTGTTCTATTTTTTGCTGATTATAAACCACATCTTCTCGCTTTATAAGTTTTTTAATCTCTTGTAATGAAAAACCTGCTTCCTTATAAAATTTAATCACATTAATCATCTGAAGCTGATTATGAGAATAGTAACGATATCCACTTTCCTCATTGACCTTGTCGGGTATCAATAGACCTATATCATTGTAATAATGTAATGTTCGAATGGGAATATGACAAATCTTAGAAACCTCTCCAACCTGATAATACTTGACTTCAACCATTTGATCTTCCTACGTCCCCTCTCTGTATTTACTTACTTAATCATGAATTACCTTATTTATAGGTTTTTACTTTCCAAAAGCTTGATAAACTTTTTTTCTGATAAAATTTCATGAGTCACTAGCTTACCTTCAT
>JAEYNQ010000105.1 GCA_023412455.1 Bacillota bacterium | reverse complement strand
ATACTGAGTTTATATGCCACGGTGAAATTTCAGTACTCCCAGGTGATGCCGTAGTTTCCATTGAAATAGCGTTGTTGTGTGCAAAAGAATTTTTTGAATCTGATAAGAAACCTGGTTGTGTGGAATGGCGTGAACTGTAGAAGGCAACACAAAATCCTAAGTTATAAGGGAGTAGTAGAATGAATGTTATGGAACATGGAAATGGCAAATTTGCTCCAACCAATTAAGCAATGCCCTAGTAAGAGTAAGGGAGGCTATAGAATCACAAGAAAAGGTTTTCAATAATGAGACTATTATTATGAGGAAATAGAGGTGAATAGATTATGAGCACAAGTTTTGATGTATATCCAGGAAAACATTATATCCCTTCTTTTGCAGAATTACTGGATATATCAAACCAAAGGATTAACAACTTTTTAATAAATTTAGGCATTTTGAGAAGTATTATGGTAGATGTTGAAGTTCATAATAATAAAGATTATCCCCTCATAAAATTCAATATGAACGATAAATTAATTTGGAATGAAGATTCATATGCGTGGTTTTTTATTCCTGGAGTAGCTGGTGGTACAGATTGTTACTATTACAAGATAACCGATCTTGATAGAGAAATATGGAAAGAAGAAATTGAAACTAATATTAAGGCGCAGCAACTGCATGATATAATAAACAGGAGTATAGACATTGGGTATCGTTGGTCTTTTCGAAGGAGTGTAGGACAACCAGGCATAATTAATCTGGCTTATGGCTTAATAGCTGCTTCTCTTGCAGAAATAACAGATGGGTTTGTTTACTCTGATGATGGTGCATGGGATTACAACTGTTTCCCTTCTTTGGCAGAGGATTTCTTTGAATGGTATTTAAAACCAGATTCTGCAACAAAAAACTCTGACAAGATATGGGCTCAACAATGTATTAAGTCTATATATGGGGAGCTTAAGTAAACTACAGGCTACATAGTTTCTGCTTATGTGGATTTTCCTTTATTATACAGTAGGTATAAAGTTAATCTAATATTTTATTTATCAACATAATAACGGCAGTTAATATATTTCGACCGTATTCCAAAGGATATGTTCTTGGTAGAAGTTTTAGTTCTTCAATAGAATATCCATGTAGGTTAGTTGCTTTAGAAGTTTCTCTAGACATTAAATTCATATCCTAATAGTAATCTTTTAGTTAGGATATAAATTTCTCAGAAAAATTTCTGTATAAGTATAATGTATATTTAGTTTATCTATATAAAGGAGATCACAAATGAGCACTACTGAACCAAATACTTATTACGATCATGCAGATTGGCATTTTGAATCTGCTTTAAATGCCTATCTTGAAACTGAAAATTTACCATCTGATGAACTAACTGAGGACCAAGTAGATGAAATTATGTCACGTGCTGCCGTACATATAGGTTTCTTTGTAGCTTGGCTCATCAAGCATCACTTCGAAGGTCGTATTCACGAGGATTTTCAAGAAGATTTACAAGCTGTACGTGAAGAAAGAATGATGGGTACAGAATTTTTATTAAAGAATTGTGATGGAAAGTTTTGGAGCTTAGATGTTAGGGATGACATTGTTGACTTTGTAAACTATTACTATGTAGATATTTACTTAAAAGATTATCCCTATTGGGTTATGGATGAAATATGCGACCTTCCTTTTGAATTTTCTTGGTCATGGGATGATTATCACCTCATTGAACCCCTTATAGATAAAGCCTATCAAGCTTTTATAAATAGTTAGTTAGTTTTATCATTCAAGATGATAACTTTATTCAATAAGGATTCGCAACTGGTAGCGTGGGATGTAAAATATTTAGAACTTAGACACTACGCCTTTGCAGGATGGAGTGTCTTTTTAATTCTTAGCTTTAAAACTTAATTAGTCCTTTTTGAAGGCCAAGCCACTAACATGGCAAAAATTGTTGATGGCCGGGCAGAACTAAAAATTTCTTGGGGCGACATTGAAAGCGGAACGTACAAGCTGTTGATTAATTCCTTTGTAGGTAGTCATAGGGGGACCAACCACTTACTATCAACGCTACATGGGAATGGGAATTTACATGCTAAATGACACTATTCCATTACTATTCACCTTCAAAAATGGGTTAGAATGTTGGATTCTACTACTGTTCGGTTGCTAAATAACTACCCTAACGTTACAATTTACTTGAGGTGATTGAAATGTTTGAAATCGATAGACAGAAATTTGGAGCATTTGTGTCCCAACTTCGTAAGGAAAAGGGTTACACTCAAAAAGAACTGGCACAGCATCTTTTTATCTCTGATAAGGCAATTAGTAAATGGGAAACGGGTGTTAGTATCCCCGATACTGCTTTGCTAATTCCCTTAGCCGATTTACTTGGTGTTACAGTCACAGAATTACTAATGTGTGAAAGAATACAACATAGCAACCCCATAAAAGCTGACCAGGTTGAGAGCATTGTGAAGACAGCAATCACTTATGCTGAAGATAATAAGACACGGGCTTATCATTTGAGGAGCAAGTGGACCTTAGTTTATGTGTTTTCACTGTTAGTGGGTTGTATTAGCTTGTTTTTAGGCTCTATGTATGGAGAGGTATCAGAAACACTAGCCACTCTTTTTATGTTGTGTACTATCTTCGGTGCATACTTCTGTTTCTTCATTAAGATAAAACTCTCCACATACTATGATGAAAACCCTATAGGAACCTTCAATGATGGCCCCATTCGTATAAACTTATCAGGATTAAGATTTAACAATAGCAACTGGCCATATATTATAAACGTTGGCCGTATCTGGTCATGCTTATCTCTAGCGGCCTTTCCAACCATTTCGTTATTTATGAAGCAGCTACTCCCAGCTATTTGGGTAAATATTGAAGGACCTGCCCTTTTAGTGCTGATACTTGGAGGGTTATTTGTCCCACTCTATATTATGGGAAAGAAGAGTGAAAAATAAACTGAAATTTTGGGCGACTTAAACTAAGGGTCTTTCTAGTACCCCTTTTTATTACAGTATTGGTAGAATGATGTCAGTTATCGTTGTACTTAACTAACGAGGAAATATCATAACCTTTGGATTCAAGCTAAGCAAAAACATTTGAATCATTTAATACTACCTTTGGTTCAACATTAATCTGTGGAGCCATTAACTCAGTATAATCTTTTGGGTTAAAAAACTGTTTTTCAGAAATCATATGATAAATACAAACCA
>JAEYNQ010000099.1 GCA_023412455.1 Bacillota bacterium | reverse complement strand
GCAAGCTCAATACCTGTCATTTCTCCAAATCCAAAGCGTTTGATATACTCTAAAAAGACGCTATTATCCATACTACTACTTAATTCAATCATTCCTACATTACATGAGTGTGCTAATACCTCTTCTAGCGTTTGCACTCCATGTCCATCTGTCTTCCAACAGTCAATTCTTTCAACTCCTACCACCTTATATCCTGGACAATTATAAGTTTCATTACCAGAGATAACTCCTTCTTCTAATGCCATAGCCATAATAATAGGCTTCATAGTAGAACCTGGCTCATACATATACTGCATGGTGTGATTTTTCCATGCCTCTAAAAGCTTTTCGCTTTGCTGGGCATTAGTTAAACTTTCCCATGTGCTTGTACCTAATTGCTCACTTAAGTTGTTATAGCTATTAGGATTAAAACTTGGATAAGAATACATGCTGTAAACCTCTCCGGTATTGGGATTCATAATAATGGCAGATGCATTAAGTGGATTATAGTCCTTAATATACTTTTCCATTGTGGTTGTGACATATTGCTGAATGACTTCATCCAATGTCAAAGTAATAGTCCCTCCAGCTTGAGCATCTTGAAGCTGTCTTGTAATAATTTGCGAACCTTCCACTTGCGAAAATTCTCTACCAGGTTTTCCAGCCAAATAAGATTCATACTGTTGCTCAATCCCATATTGACCTTCTTCATTTTTATTAAAAAAACCAAGTACTTGAGCAGCTATTTCTCCTGATGGGTATTTTCTAGTGTACGTTCGATCTAAGGTCACACCACCTAATCCTTTAAGCGTTTCTGCTTTTTCAGTAGACAACTTCTTAGCTAAAACATAATATGGTGATTGAGGTCTTTCATTAACAATGGTTTTAATCTGTTCTGCTGTCTTATCCACTTGTTTAGCCAATGTTTCATATATCTTATTTCGTTGCTCTTCTTTAAGCGTTAAAAGATCTTTTGGGCTTAAAATAACATCATATGCCAAAACACTCGTTGCTAAGGTCTTATGATTTCGGTCTAAAATGGCCCCACGCTGGGCTGCAATAACAGACTCACTCTTTATCATATTACTTAATGCACCTTTTGTGTATTCTTCTCCCTTAATCAATTTAATACTTGCTACTTCCCAACCTAAAAATAAAAAAACACCAAGAAAGCATATGTTTAAAATAACAATACGCCTATTGATGTGCTTTTTAGTAATGGTATATTTGCTTTTTCTTTGTTTTTTTCTTTTCATTTTCTTACCCACTTTTTTACTTATCATATGAGGTATAACTTACATCTGGTAGTTCAAAATAAACAATCTGATGTGGTAAAGGTTCTCTCATCCCCAATTCATTAGCTGCCCTTTCGCGTATATAATCTAAATTCAGCTTTTCTGAAATTTTCGCCTCTGTTTCACTAACCGCACTTTTTACTGCAATCATATTATTTTTTAATGCAATCAGTTCATCTTGTTTTTGCCTAAGTGAAGCATAGCTGTTAATATAAAGAAAGGCACTTGAAAATAGAATTATTCCACATAAAGAGAGTTGCATACCAAAAGCAACATCTAACTTTCTCTTTGTCTGTGGTCTAACACGTTTTATGGGTTCAGTACTTGGAAGCGGTCTTATAGCCGGCTCTTCATACGCTCTTGCTGTACTATCATACTGATAATTATATCCCCTCTTTAACTCATTTGCCATCCTTCACCCCTCCAATTATAACTTCTCTATAATTCTTAATTTAGCACTTCGCGAACGTGGATTAGTCTCAATCTCTTCTTCTGAAGGCAAAATTGGTTTCCTTGTTATCACTTTTACAAGTGGTTTCTTTCCACATATACATATTGGAGCATGTGGTGCACAAGTACATGGATTTTCTAAGTTCCTAAACGCATGTTTTACTATTCTATCTTCTAGGGAGTGAAAAGTAATGATACAAAGTCTTCCTCCACTATTGAGTTTTCTTACTATAGATTGAATAGTAGGTTCAATAATTTCTAATTCTCTATTTACAGCAATTCTAATGGCTTGAAAAGTACGTTTAGCAGGATGGGGTCCATCTTTTCTAGCACCTTGTGGTATAGCCTTCTTAATGACATCTACTAATTCATAGGTTGTCTCAATTGGCTTATCCTTCCTTGCTTCCACAATAAACTGTGCCACCCGCTTAGCCCATCTTTCTTCACCATAGTCTTTAATAATATGGAAAAGCTCTTGTTCGCTCATATCATTCACCACTTCATAAGCTGTATAAGTTCCATCTTGATCCATTCGCATATCTAGTGGTGCATCATGCATATAAGAAAACCCCCTAGAAGGCTCATCTAATTGATGAGAAGAAACACCTAAATCGATAAGCATCCCATCTATTCCTTCAATCTCTAGCTCATCTAGTACCTTTTCTACTCTCTCAAAATTACTATTAACAATAGACACCTTAGGTCTTACACCCTTTAATCTTTCAGCGGAAACTGCTAAAGCATTTTTATCTTGATCAATCCCTATAAAATACCCATTCTCTGTTAGATGACTACATACAACGCCAGCATGTCCTGCTCCACCTAATGTGCCATCTACATAGGTGCCTTCTGGTTTAATGGCTAAACCTTCAATACATTCATTTAATAATACTGATACATGTTCAAATTTCATTTCATCACCTTTATATTCCTAACTCTTCCATTTGTTCGGCTAGTAATTCCACATCCA
>JAEYNQ010000145.1 GCA_023412455.1 Bacillota bacterium | reverse complement strand
GGGTAACCTTATTTCATATGACAGGCTTTGATGCTCTTTCTCCTTTCCACTTCACTTATACTCCGCTCATTTTCACTTTACCTCTATGTATCCTGCCCCTATTGATACACTCCACCTGTTATGCTTTTATTACTACTAGCTGTTTTTATTGCCACTTACTGTTTTTATTACCACTTACTATTTTTATCCACTTTTTATTAGGACTACTTTTTATTTTATAATCGCATCTCCTCTCTATGCTTATGCTACTTGGTATTTTTCTATTCATTTATAAGCGTGTTTATCCCTTTGTTTTATCTCCATGTGTAACAAACAGGTCCTTCCTAATGGGTAGTCTCTATGTCTTCTTAGGATCTCATTCTGCAGTATGAGGTCCTTTTTTTATGTCTCTTATCTATGTAAATTTTTCATTTCACACCTATCTACTACTTATTGTTCTTTCTTACGTATGCTTCAACTCGTATCTATTACTTCTACCAGTCCTCCTCTATAAGTAGGAACCGTTAAGGGGTAATACATCTCACTGTGTTCCCCTACCTCATGGGAATAGGTAGGTGGTTTTCTTTGCCCCTTCTCCCTTTTAATAACACCTACTATTATACTTACCAACATCCCCAATAAGGGTAAAACAAAAAACATAATACAAAAAACGGCTTCAAATAGCATTTGCATATCCCCCTTAGTCAATAAGTTACTTGCTTTACCTTTTAACTCACTCTGTGGCCTCGTGCCTATTTGGAAATTATATCCATTTGAGTTGGTAATCTAGTTATATCCTATTCGAGAGGGCTAAGCAATACCTTTCTTGTCCTATTTCCTATCATATTTTTGCCATTAATTCCTTTAATGTCTCTACCTAAACTTTACTTCATAACTTCAACCCTTTTCTAAAAGCACGCCTCATCCTCTCGACGGACTCTGCCCTCTATGCTATACTAAAAAAAGAATTTTTAGAACAGACGAGGTGATGACTTTTCTATGAAGCGTTACAAACTATTACTCATTCTTCTAGATGCCCTTCTCATTGACTTAGCTTTTTTTTTAGCGCTTTGTTTACGTGTAGATTTTCATATACCCACTAACTTTATCATTGCCTATCGCAATAATATGTTAGTGATTCCTATCATTCAAATAGGTGTCTATATGCTCTTTAATATCTACTCCATCTTGTGGCAGTATACCAGTACCAAGGAACTCTTTCGCTTAGCTATTGCTGTCTTAATAGGTTCTGCGGGTGCCCTCACCTTTGGTACCATGATTGGTCACTTACTTCCTCGTTCCGTCTATGTGATTTATCTTTTGATTATCCTTATTTTTATGGCTAGCTCCCGTATTGGCATCCGTATGTTTTATCGCCTCTTAAAGGATGAAACCCTCTCTTTACGCAGTCTCTTTAGTAAAGAAGAAGCCCATGTCAAAAAGCGCTTGATGATTGTGGGTGCAGGTGAAGCAAGTTCTATTCTTATCAAAGAAATTCAAAAGGAATTTTATAGCCAAAATGAAATTATCTTAGCTGTAGATGATGCCAAACATAAACAACGCGCTCATATTCATGGTGTTCCTGTAAAGGGGGTTATTGAAGATATCCCAGAACTGGCTTCTAAGTGGCAAATTAATAAAATCATTATTGCTATTCCTTCTGCCTCCAAAAAACGCATTGCTGAAATTATAAAAATTTGTAATAAAACCTCTTGTAAATTGGAATTGGTGCCTCCTCTCTCTCAAACCATCGATGCTAACTTCGGGCTTAAAAACCTCCGACCCGTTAGCATTGAAGACCTCCTAGGACGAGAAGAAGTAGTCTTAGATAATACCTCTCTTCAAACATACATACACAATAAAACTATCCTTGTGACAGGTGGTGGGGGCTCTATTGGTTCGGAGCTCTGTCGCCAAATCGTTTCTTTTCATCCTCAAAAGCTTATTATCTTCGATATTTATGAAAATAATGCCTATGATTTACAAAATGAGCTTCTTCAAAAAGGTATTTCCCCAGAGCCTTTAGAGGTTATTATTGGCTCTGTAAGAGATGCTGAGAAACTACGCTATGTTTTTGATAAATACAAACCCCACATCGTTTTTCATGCTGCTGCCCATAAACACGTTCCCCTTATGGAGGGAAGTCCAGAAGAGGCTATTAAAAACAATGTCTTTGGCACCCTTAACCTGGCCCTTTTAGCCAAGGAATATCACGTTAGAAAGTTCATCCTTATTTCAACAGATAAGGCCGTTAATCCTACCAACGTCATGGGCGCCAGTAAACGCATCTGTGAAATGATTATTCAGTCCTTAGGGCAAGTTACACTAACATCACCTTCTTCTAGTAAACCTTTACCCTTACAAGAAGGGACAAGCCCCTCCTTACCTTCAGTTTCTTCATTAGCTGAAAGTACCTCTTCTACAGAGTTTGCAGCTGTACGCTTTGGCAATGTCCTAGGAAGTAACGGGAGTGTCATCCCTCTTTTCAAAAAGCAACTTGAAGCTGGTGGTCCCCTAACTGTCACTCACGAAGAGATCATCCGATATTTTATGACCATCCCGGAAGCAGTCCGCCTCATTTTACAAGCCATGACCTTTGCCACAGGGGGCGAAATCTTTATTTTAGATATGGGGGAACCTGTAAAAATTATGGACCTAGCCAAGAACTTCATCAAGCTCTCCGGTCTTGAACTCGGTAAAGACATTGACATTAACGTAACTGGCCTTCGCCCAGGAGAAAAACTCTACGAAGAACTCCTCCTAAATGAAGAAGGCCTCCAAACTACTGCCTGTGAAAAAATCCATATTGGTCAACCACTCAACCTTTCCTTTGAGTCTCTTCTTCCAAAACTAGAAGTCCTTAAAGAAAGCCTTTATGATGAAGACACCCTTAAAGCAGCCATTAAAGACATCGTACCTACTTATACCTACACACCAAAAGAACCTACAGTTCAACATAAAGCCATTTAAAAAACATATTAAAAAGGAATTCTACTTAGCACTCTATTTTGTCTAAAAAATTAAACTTTGTGTTATACTATAATTATTAAAAATCCAGAAAGGAGTTCCCTATGACAACCACCATTACATGTTATGAATTCTCTAATCACTATACAGACTTCTACAAATCACTCAACTACGTCTACTATACTCAAGTAGAGAGTACAAAACTTCTTATGGAACATGCTAAGGAACTTCCTTCTATTCGGTATCTCATCCTATTTGGTAGTTCTATCACATTAGGTTGTGGAGAAGAAAGCGACCTAGACGTTCTTGTCATAGCAGATGAATATGACGAAAACCTGTCCCTACTTCGAGCTTTACGTAAAGGAATAAAGAAGCCTATTGATTTTATTCCCGAAACCATAGATCATTTTAAAGAATGTGTCACCTCAGGGCATGAACTTTATACCGAAATCTTTCAGAAAGGGCTGATTATCTATGAAAGGACTCCTTAAGCTAGCTAGGTCAGACTATAAATATGCCCACTTTGCTTATCTAGAACTCCAAAAGTCTTCTGATGAGGCAGACCTCAATATATGTGCTTACCACCTTCAGCAATGCACAGAAAAACTCCTCAAATATAGCTTGCAAAAAGCCTCTGTTAATTACGAAAGAACACATGACATCGCACTTTTGGTAGATTTATGCTTCGAGCATCAAATTAACGTGCCAGAAATAATAGATGCTATGAGTTCAACCATTACTTCATGGGCCACTCAATCTAGATACAATAGTGAATTTAAAGCTTCTACCCGTTCACTTCAGAAGGTCCTTAACTGCTGTCATGATTGGTTAGAAACATTAAATGTTTCACAAACAACCTTAACTCAAGAGATTCACTAAATAACTAAAAGCACATATGCTTGGAGCCATATGTGCTTTTAACTCTATCTATTTTCTTAGTTGCTCAAAGAGTGGGGTTGTTTTCTCATCCTTCATGCTTTCCTTGGCATAAAGATAATCATTAATACCTCGTCCTAAAAAGCTATTTTGTTCCATAGGACTCCTCCACCTCCTCATCGCAACTATAGATAATTACCCCATCTTTGCGAATCTGCTTCATCAACAAACTCGCTGATTGATTAAAAATAGCCTCACTATAAAAAACCATATCTGTTCTCACTCTATCAAGCTCCTGGAATGTCAACACTTTTTCGGACACTTTTTATAAGGTCAGATTTTTATAATTCTTATGTCTATGATCTTTAAATGGTATTTATTCCACGTTCCCTTTACAATGAGCCTCTAGCAACCTGTTTTGAGGCAACTGGGGCATCTCCTCACGAATAGTGGGCCTGTTTGTAAAGTGAGATGCCTTGCTCATTCAGCATAACAGGTTGCCCCTCATTATAAAGGGACTTTCGCGGCATAAAATGCTATCTCAACTTTGATTTATAATCAATGGGAGATTGATATCCCAACGAGCTATGTAGCCTTTTGGAGTTGAACCATGTCACATAATCTCTCAATTCCTCTTTTAAATGAACAAGATTTTCAAAGTTTCTATTACAGATAAACTCTGTTTTAAATACTTTAAAGGTAGCTTCAGCTACTGCATTATCATAGGGGCAGCCTTTCATGCTTAAAGAACGCTTAATGTCAAAAGCATCCAACGCTTCTTCTATAAGTTGATTTTTAAATTCTCTTCCTCTATCTGTGTGAAACAGTTGAATATTCCTTAAATCTATCTGTACAGTAGCAAAGGCTTCCATCACAAGCTGTGCATCTTTATGCACCCCAGCACTATAACCAATAATTTCTCGATTAAATAGGTCCACTAAAATACAGATGTAATTCCACTTATAGTTCACGCGTACATAAGTTAAATCACTTACTATTGCAGCATAAGCTTCTTTTGTATTAAAATTTCTGCTTAGTTCATTTTTTACAGGATCTTCGTTACATTTCTTAGTATGAGGTTTAAAACAAGCTACAGTATACTTTGAAACGAGACCTTTTTTAATCATGATTCTTCGAATCTTACGCCTAGAAACGACTTCTCCTTGTTTAAATAACTCTACTTTAATACGCCTACTTCCATAGGCTTCTTTATTGTCATGGAAGATTTGCTCTATCCTATTTTCTAGTTCTGTTTCATCTTTAATTTCTTGAGCCTCATAATAGTAAGTACTTCTTGCAATCTCTAAACATTTACACATCGCTGATATAGAGTACTTGTGAGCATTACGTTTAATCACAATTACTTTTGTCCTAATATCAGCGCCGCTTGCTTTAAAATATCGTTCTCCATTTTCAGTCGTTGATTTTCTTTTCTAAGCTTAAGCAGTTCATTTTCTTCTGGTGTACGATTGTCAGCTTCTTTGGGAGAACCAGTAGTATTAATACGTTTAATCCATGTATTAAGAGCTGAGGGAGTAAGATCATAATCTCTTACAAGCTCACTACGTGGTTTACCACTATTAAATAATTGAACCATTTGGTGTTTAAACTCTTCTGTAAAAACTCGTTTTTCTCGTTTAGTAGTCATATGCAAATCCTTACCTTTCTTATTTGTTATTATTGTATACGACCTTATTAAACTTGTCCAATTAAGTATAGCCTATCCACTCCTCCTCTAGTTGACTGGCTATGTCTCCTCTTATGTGTCTAGGAACACTCTCCTCCGTCACTAGCAATAGGTCAAGGTCACTCGTTACTTTACATTCACCCCTTGCGCAACTGCCAAACAAGATAAGCTTTTTAATCTTAATTCCTTCATAACCTAGCAAATAAGCTCTATCTCTCTTTAGCTTCTTTTCAAAACGCTCAGGTAATTCTAGCTCATCTAAATTCATCCTACGCATATACACCTCTCCTACTTCTTAAAAACCTTTTACCTAAGCCCATTCTCATCTGCCCTTATTTTATCTACTTCATCTTTAATGGCATAAACAATTCTTTTACATTCTTCATAGTCTTCTTTAGACACTAAATGATAATCTGGTCCTGGATATCTCGTCTCAAAGTAATAATTCGTGAGATAAGTAAGCTCCTTCATATCCAACTCCACTTCAGGTAGACTCGTTTTTTATTGCTCTTGCTAATGTCCTCAGGGAATGGGTTCTTAATATCTCTGTTATATCTTCCCCTACATATACCTCTTCCACAAGGCTCTTTAAAAACTTTTCTGCGATTTGTTGGCATAATGCTGATGGTTGATTATAATAACCCGTATCACCAATTGCCTCCAGATAACCTAAGTCATTACAAGCTATATCATAATAGCTACTCTTCATCATGCTTCACTCCCTTCTGCCAAATAATCTTACGGTCTTTGAATACATTATGGCAAAATACACTATCTGTACTATAAAAGGCATCATAAGAACTTATAAGCAAATCTATTCCTCTATCATAAGCATCCTCATAGAGTTCACCCTTCTGACTCCCTTGAGGCACTTCTTCGTATAAGGCATATAAGTCAATATCACTAGTGGCCTTAAGGTCTCCTCGTGCTAAACTACCGTATACTCCCACCTCTACAGGACATGACTCTAAAAGAATAGGCAAAAAGGCCTCCAACTTCTGCCACTTTAAATCATATAAGCTTTTCTTAATCTCAGTCATACTTCCACCCACTTATTACCCTATTTTAATTTAAGTATACCCTATCTTTGCCACCTTAATCGTAAGCGCCTAATCTTGGGGTGTTACTCCTAAAAACTTCCGAAACCTTACTGATCAGGTTTCGGAAGCGCTATTTTCCTCATTTATTTTTGCAATTCTCTTGAACAGATTCATTCCAAGGAGCGAGCTGATCAAGCTCTTCATCAGACATTTTTGTATTAGGGCGATGTGCTAATAAGAATTTCAGATATTCATAAATATTTAAATCG
>JAEYNQ010000049.1 GCA_023412455.1 Bacillota bacterium | reverse complement strand
TTCATTTGATATAAACATTCTTGCATAGTTATGTACTCCTCCATCTTACTTTATTATTTTTATTGTGTCTTAAGGTAAAGTTTAACTTACATTTTCCACCATAGTTCAACCTGAAGTTTCTCATCTTTTTCTTTCACTTCCTGCATCATCTTTATTTTTATCTTTGCTAGCTTGTTGGCAATATTTTCATCATATACACCTAGTATCTGGGCGGCTAATATCCCTGCATTTTCTGCCCCATCCACTGCTACTGTTGCAACGGGTATCCCCTTGGGCATCTGAACAGTTGAAAGTAAAGCATCCAATCCATCAAAGGAGGCGCTTTTACAAGGCAGCCCTATTACAGGCAAGGTGGTGTGTGCTGCCAGTACCCCTGCAAGATGTGCTGCCATCCCTGCTGCTGCAATAATAACGCCAAACCCCTTCTCTCGTGCCGTTTTGGCAAACTCACAAGCTATTTCTGGCGTCCGATGTGCGCTCATGACATGAACCTCAATAGGAATGTCATATAATTTCAGACTATTAATAGCCCCTTTTACGACTGGTAAATCACTATCGCTCCCCATAATAACTGCCACTTTTTTATTCATATAAACCCTCCTTATAAAATTAAAATATAAAAAAGCCGATATCCCTAAAAACTTGGATATCGGCTTACTTACAACTTGAAAGTATTCTTCACTTTGTGTTGTCTTCCGTTATTAACTTGATATATTCTTCTAGATTTCTATCTACTGTAATCACTATAATCTTCTCACCTGTCTTTGTGCTCACATCAGAGTGGGTGCTGACTATGGCTACATCCATAATATCCATTATCAATGTTTCCAAATATCCTCTCCCACCTTCAAATAAAGAGGTGCGAACTTTTTTAAATAACTCAACGCCTTGTGGGTTATCCGTTAATTTTTGCTCCGAAGGACTTAGGAAGCCGGTTAATCGAACAACTACCATATCGTTGATGATATATGTCTTAATTGTTTTAGGCCCTCTTCCCATATACTCGATTTCAAACTTACTTACTATTTCACTGATTTTGGCCTCTAACTGACCTTTTGTCACCTTACCACCACCTACATGAGTCAATCATAGCATCCCTCTTTCATACTGTCAATATTTTCTGTCATTTTAGTTTAAATCAAATTTAGTGGGATAAAATCAAAAAAATACACTAAGGCTTAGAACAACATTTTTTCTAAGCCTTAGTGTATCTAGATTCTACTCTCTAACCTTCACTACTACCCCTGCATAACTTTGGCCTATTGTAAGGAAACTTCCAATTAAGCCAAAAGGCCTTTAAAAAAATCCCTTTAATTTGACGAGCCTTTTATCATTGAAGGGTATAGGTCTTTGTTACTTTACTATTATCCATACCTAAAAATTCTGTGGCTTCTACTTCTAAATTATTGGTAGATGAAAGTTTAAATAGTACTTTACAATCTATACTTGCTCCTGGTCTAATGCTCTTTGACTCATTGTCACCCGTAAGTGAACTGTCAAAAACGCGATCAACCTCTACACCATCTTGGAACCCCTTTAACATTAAGACTGTATCAGCAGCTACTGTTTCTTGTGAGTTATTTGTAAAGAGATAAGTAACCATTAATAAATCCCCTGGTTCATATTGACTTACAACTTTCTGGGCTTCATTAAACTTTACATTATATTTTCCACCGATCAGTCCATCCTCTGATGGTGTAGCACTTTCAGTTGGTACTTGAGTGGGTGCTGTATTTGTTGATGGTGCCGTCCCTTGGTCCATAGTGGTCCCCTTGTTACTACACCCTACTAAAGCTATGGCTACTATTAATACTGCAAATATCCTTTTCAAACTGTTTGCTCCTTCCTTAAATAGGCTATTATTAGTATTCCATGTTACCTTCATTTTATCCATAGCTTAAGCACTTTCATTTCTGTTTAAATCTTACATTTTACTTTAGTAAATTTCATGAGCTGTAATCATTTGTGTATTCTAGTTAACTCCTTTGTATTTGAAGAGGTTTTAACCTCCGAAATAAATAATCCTGCCACTGTAAGTAAAATCCCTAACACTGTCATTCCAGTAATGGTCTCATTAAGTACACTAATGGAGGTCATAACCGTTATGACTGGAACCATATAAATATAAACACTCGTTTTTACTGCACCCAGTAATTTAACTGCAGAATTCCACGTTACAAAGCACAGGGCGGATGCTCCCAATCCTAAAAATAAAATATTAAACAGATTAACTGGCTGAATCCATTTATCCCCATTTGGTTCAAATCCCAATAGGAACAATACAGGTATTATAAACACCAATCCATAAAAGAAAATTCTTCGGGTTACCTGAATAGTATTGTAATGGAAATCACTAATTTTCTTTATGAGGATCGAATAGATTGCCCATACTACAGCAGCTAAAACAGCCAATAGATCTCCCAATGGATTTAACTGCAAGTTGCTACTCCCATTAAAACTAATAAGAAAAATGCCAATAACAGCCACTGCAAAACCCATAAAAAATGGCAATCTCATTTTTTCTCCCGCTAAAAACAAGTGGGCAAAGATAGCCGTAAAAAATGGTGCAATAGAAATAATAACACCTACATTAGAGGCAAAGGTATAAGTGAGTGCAATGTTTTCCAGTAAATAGTAGAGTGTGACACCACACAAACCAGCCCCCGCAAAATAGAACTCCTGTTTTTTCTCCTTAATTTTAAGCTTTTGAGGATAAATCACTAGCAACGCGATGAAACCCATTGTAAACCTTATAAATAGTATTTCAGTTGGAGAACTGATTTCTAAAAGTACCTTTGTGGCTATAAAAGTTGTCCCCCAAATAAAAATGGTAATAAAGGCAAAGACATGTCCCTTAATCTCGTTTTTTCTATCCATGAAAACCTCTCTCTCTAAAAACTCAACTGTGAGTAGCCTTGAAAATATTCCTATATTGCTTTGGAGTCAGCCCAATATACTTCTTAAAGAAGTTAGAAAAGTGGCTTTGGTCACTAAAACCTGTCTGCAAAGCCACATCTATTGGTAAAATGCCTTGTTCCAGCATTTTCTTTGCTTTGTCAATTCGTATTGTCTCTAAGTAGCTATAAGGAGAAATCCCCTTTTGTTTAGTAAAAGAACGGAGAAGATAGTATTTGCTTAGTCCTGTCAGCTTGCAAAGGTCATTGAGTGTAACATTCTCCATGTAGTTATTTTCTAAAAATTCACAAATCACCCTAACTTCCATACTTTGTTCTATATTTCCAGCTGGTAATGTCTGTTCCGTATATTCTTCAATGAGCTGTTCTAAAAGAAAAAAGAAAATTTCCTCCTTCCTAAAATCTATTTCTTCCTCCATAATGATTTGATGTAATTCCCTAATGACAGAAACCCATTCACTATGACAAATGACGTGAGGTGTAAAATAAGGCAAATACTCTTTTCCTGTTATTTCAAAAATTGCCTTGCTCATGATTTCGGGTTGAATATTGATGCAGCGATAATCCAGGGTTTTATTATCCATTTGCTCGCACGTATGATTATCACGTGGATTAAACAGTAATAAGTCTCCTGGTTCTATGATATACTCCTTGTTCTTGCAAGATAAAAAACGTTGACCTTTTTCAATAAACCCAATCACATAATGTTCATGGAAATGATTGGGGAATTTTTGCATAATCCCTTGAAAATGATAGGCTTCCACTTTCAATTCCGTGTCATATTTTACCGTTCTTATTTCTTGTTGCATAAAACCTGCCCCCTTTCTGACAATCTGGTATTTAGTGTATCACAAGAGACAATAGTGTTCTTGTATGATATTGCCCTACTTCATCCACTGTTCATCATAAAAAACAAGTGTAGTTGTTTCATCAGTCATTCTGATTGATCAACTACACTTTTATAATACCAAAGAGGCTAAGCTTCTCTATCCCTTTTACTCCTGACTATAAAGTAGGCGCATCCAGGTTGAAGGTAATCTTTTGAGTAGCGCCATTGCTGAATTTCACTTCCACTGTATGCTTGCCGGGTGTCAGAGCATCTACATTCAATTGAAAACTATAAGGATAGTCCGATGCTTTTGCTGCTAAATGGCCATCTACATACCATGTTGCACTTTGTTTTGTGGGGGCATAGGTATAGGCCGCTAATGTCATTGTGCCTTTCCACTCAGAGGAAGGAACAAGGGAAGCCTTTGTATAATAAGACGCCTCATCACTGAGACTGTTCAATAGCACGGGATTGCCATTTGCTGCTTTTGTATAGGCATTATTTACAGCTGCACTACTCCCTAAAAGATAAGTATTGGAGGTACTTCCAAAATTGGAGTCCGAATAAATCATGGCTTTGATTTGTGGATAAACCATTGGTAAATAGGTGTAGGCTTTCTGCACACGTTCTGCTGCAAAGGCAGAAGTATCTACACCCTTCCTATTGCTAGAAGAGCCACCTTCAGTCACAATAATCGGTTTACTATGTAATTTAGCTAGATTGACAGTCTGTTGAATATTTAGCATAGGGTCACCATACTGACCTACACCATAGAAACCATCCCTCTTTGTATCCCCATTGGCTGCAAACTTATTATAGTATAAAGAGACACCCACCCAATCTACTGTGCTGTCGCCTGGATAAAAACTATCCAAGTCCACCTTATGGGCACTACTAAAATTAGGAGAATAAACAAGCGCTACATTGGGGGCATAAGTTCTCGCTAACTGAGCGATGTGGTTATATGCCTTTTTAAAACTCTCTGGAGTAGCCATATTAGACCAAACGTTTACTTCCCCTCCAATGCGGATAAAAACGGGACATGTGAGGGTATTCAGATACTCAAAATCTGCCATCAGCTTACTATCGTAAGTCCCCTTAATAACAAGCTCACAATCAGAACCTTCACCTGGGAAGTTCAAGTTGATTAAAAGGGCTCTTGTGCCCTCCTGAATGGCCTTACCGTAAATATAGGACCAATATTTCAAACTATATTTATCATTTAAAGAATAGTAATAGGATACCGCAGATTCATTGGACATATCCGTAAGGTTTGCAATGCCATACTTGCCATTGACAGTCCCCCCTCTTGCTATACGCCCATAGTAAACCCCCTCTTTGGGTTCCCACTTGGCGTTATAGTAAGGATAATCCGTACCTGCATTTTCTGTTACCGCATAGATTTCTGTATTGGCAGATAGGCTTTTATAGGCCGTCTGCAGTGTTGTGGTACTCTCATTTGCTAATGCAGCAGTACCACTTCCTACCACCATCATAACAGTAAGAGCCATTGAAAGGGTTACTTTTAAGCTTTTTTTCATAAACATCTCCCCCTATAATTCATTCTAATTACTCTTATTATAACTAAAATTCCCATTTTGTGTATCTTTTATTTAACGAAAAAAAGAGGCATTAAAGCCTCCCTCTTATCCTCTGCGACTACAATCCTTTTCAATACCCATAACTTATGTTAAAAATTAGACATCTATCTTCTTTCTTTTGAAACCCCACCAGCCATATGCTCTAATTTTGAGTTTAAAAAGGGGGCTCTCATAATAGAATTATCGCCATATTTATCTCTTATTTTATCTATGGCTTGATCAAGCTTTTCATATTTATCATACTTAAAGCTATCAAATATATTGTATTGATAGATTTTACCTTCGCAAAGTTTACTGGTATGAACCCCTAATTGTCTTATAGGTGTCCTGTGATTCCATAGCTCCTCAAATATTTCGCAGACATGTTGGTAAAGCTCATGGGTGACATAGGTAGCCGAAATAAGCATCCTTTGGTGGGAGGAGTACTCAAAATCTCTATCAACCAGTGTGACAGAAACACAACTTGCTTTCACATGATCGGCTCTTAACCGGGTACAGACTGTTTCACATAAGGATAAGAGTACTAATTTGGCCCCCTCTGAAGAGTCCACATCAAAAGGAATAGTGGTTGAGTTGCCATAGCCTTTATTGGGTACCGTTTCATGGATCACTTTCATGAAATCTATCCCATTGGCATACTGATGGATAAGTTCCCCCTGCTTTTTTAAATGAGCTTTTAATAAACGGATATCGGCATTGGCTAATTGACCTATGGTGTTAATGCCTAACAGCTTTAGTTTTTTTTCAGTAGCTCTTCCAACAAAAAATAAGTCTCCTACGTTCAAGGGCCACATTTTTGCTTCTATTTCTTCTGGGAAAAGAGTGTGCACTAAATTAGGCTTCTTTAAATCCCCCGCCATTTTAGCTAAAAGCTTATTAGAGGAAATCCCTATATTAACTGTAAATCCCAACTCTTTATCTATTCTATCCTTTATAATATGAGCGATAGTAATGGGCGAGCCATACAAGCCTTCTGTTCCTGTCATATCCATATAGGCTTCATCTATGGAATATTGCTCCACAAAGGGCGTATATTCTTTTAATATTTCAATAAAAGCTTTAGAGCATTCCACATAGAGAGCATAATTGGGTTTGACTAAGGTAAGTTTAGGGCATTTAGACAGGGCTGCTACAACAGGCTCACCGGTTTGGATGTTATATTTTTTCGCAGGAGTGGATTTAGCTAGGATAATCCCCTTACGCTTTTCTATATCTCCACCCACTGCAGAAGGGATCTCCCTTAAATCAAGGCTATCCCCTAAAATATTAACTCTATAGGCAGCTTCCCAACTTAGAAATGCGGAATTCACATCGACATGAAAAATAATAGGCTCCTTCATCTACTCACCTGCTTAATACAATACTTTTCTAATAGACCATTTATGTGATGCGACATAATATCGGAGTTCCAATAACTGCTCTCTTTCATCAATCATGACTTTGCAACCATATTCAAAGGTCTTTATACCCGCATAGTTATTTTCAGTCGTATAAAGGATATCGGTTATGTTAGCAGTTATTCGTTTATACTGGTCAGCTTCTAGTCGAATACGAAGCGGAACTATTTCTCCCAAGGTATTACATTTAGAAATTATCTCAACTGGAATATTTTTTAGTTCCACAAAAATCACTCCTTGAAATCGAACATATGTTTGATTTGATTATATCAAAAAGGACTATTTTTGTAAACTCCAAAATATTTATAGAAGGACTAATAGTAGCAATAGAGCAACTGTGTGAAATAAAGTGAAATAAAGCCACCTAAAACCTTGTTCATTCCAAGGTATAGGTGGCTCATTCAAAACAGTCATTTGGGGTTTAATTAGTTGTATTGCCTTTTTCGTGTGGTTCAAGAAGCCTAAATGAATGGTTGAAGGTTATTTTTCTTTACTGGTATCCAAATTTCACTTCTATACTTAGGATTTCCGGTGTCTGGACTCTCATTCCATAGCATTTCAGGCCCTTCAACTGCCTCGTATCCTGAAGCTAGAAACCATTCGGAGTAGATCCTCCCCCACACATTTTGAAGTGTTTCTGGGAATGGCCCTATTGATTCAAATACAGCCCAGGTACTAGCATTTATTTCTAATACATCAAAACCTTTCATTTCCTTACTTGATGTTGCTACTCCAATGTAATGATCTAACTCTCCTTCCTCTTACATTCTACCCTCTGAGAAATTAATGGAAGCACTAATGATACCTCTTGGTTCTACATCTGAAATTTCTTTTAATTCTTTAATAATCTCTGGTGTTAAAAGTTCCGTCATTTTTCCAATCTCTGGATTAATTCCTTCAAAAACAATTGGAACTCTCTTCTTAAATCCCACTAAATTGAATGACTCTTTTTCAACAATACGATAGTTCATTTCGCATCCTCCTCTAATTGATAATTGAAAGGTCATTGGAGGATAAGCTTTTAATTGTATATCCTCACGCCTTGCCTCAGAAGGGAGAATGCCATGCAATGAATGAAAAGCACGTGAAAATGAATCCGCTGAATTATAACCATATTTGACGGCGACATCAATTATTCTCAAATCCTTATCTTTCAAATCAAGTGCAGCCAGTGTCAGTCTTCTTCTCCGAATATATTCTGATAAACTGATGCCTGCTAAAAAAGAAAACATACGCTTAAAATGATACTCTGAGCAGTAGGCAATTTGAGATACTTTACTATAATCTATTTCCTCTATTAAGTGCTCTTCAATGTATGCCAATGCATTATTCATACTTTTAAAAGAATCCATTCCATAACCTCCTTTCATCAACTATCTTATCAAAGGATCCCTTTAGCCATCCGACAATCTGTGCACAGTATAGTCGCTTCTCTTTGATACTAACTCCTATAATTAAACGATATATTTGCTCATTGGGTGTCCTTGCCAGATGGAAACTTCTCCTACAACTTATAAAATCCATAATTGGTGTAAAGCCATCTTCTTTAATTAGCTTTATTGGTTATATACTATCCTTCCAATGCACGCTTTGTTTTCCTGCAGGCACAAGCACATCATCTCTTCAGGAGCACATTGGAAAATAAATGAATAAGCTAAGGTTTGTATAATCGATTTATGGTAAAGGCTAAAAATTTTGAGAAGCTGAACGCACTATCTTTTACTGTAAATTAATTCTGCAAATTGACCATATTTTTTTACCTCTTTCAAGTAAAATCGTTTTAATACTTCTTTTTGTGAAAACAATGGTATTCCTTTTCCCAATAACACAGGAGCAATCTGTATTATCATATTATCAACCCTATCATTATCTAACAGAGGGGCTAATATTGTATTTCCTCCAACAACCCAAATGTTTTTATCCCCTTCTATTTGTTTCACAAATTCAACAACATCACCATTTATAGGAATAAATCCCTTAACTGACAAGCTTTTAGCATGTGTAAAAACATAATTTTGAGTAGTTGGGTAAGGATTGTCCATCTCCCCCATATTTTCAATTTCATTAAATGTTTTTCTGCCCATTATAGTAATATTCATATTTTTATAGAAGCTTTCATAACCCGTTTCTTCTATCGACCCCGTTTGATAAAGCCAGTCTAAGTTATGATTTTTGTCAGCAAGATAGCCATCCATGGTCATGCAACCATAAAAAAATACACTCATTTTAAAACCTCCCTTTGATAAGCTCAAATTTATCCATTACAAAACTAAAAATGCAGTGTTTTAACCTTACGTTTGGCTCTGGAATTTGACTAGCCCTTAAAGGTTTCTGTCTCATTGATCATAGCCTATCCACCGGAGAAGCTCAAAACCAGCCCCATCCTCAATAAGAAATCTTATCTTGTAAAAATGTGCCCCTTCTTAAATCATCGAAGGCTTTATTCAATTCCTCCCTTGTGTTCATAACAATGGGGCCACCCCAAGCTATGGGTTCAGATAGAGCTTTTGAACTCATAAATAATACTTGAGCATTTTTCTCTGTTGCCTTTATCTTTATATGGTTACCGGAGGTAAGTTGTACCGCCGTCTTTTCTTTTACCAACTCGTCACCGATATATACATCTCCTAAGAGAGTAAACACCATTGCAAAACCCTTATTATCCGTATTCACCACGGCAAAAGCATTGGAGCTCACATGAATATCGTAATAATTTAGGGGAAGGTATTTGCTCATATATCCTTTTCTTCTCTCAAATTCCCCCGCCAACAGTCTAAGTTTGCCCCAATCAAACTCTATTTCCTCAATTTCAGAGTTCTTAATGCTATGATAAGTGGGTGGAACCATTTTGTCCTTTGCAGGGAGATTAAGCCAAAGCTGCACACCCAGCAATCTTTCGGCTGCTGGTAACTTTTCTTCATGCATAATACCAGAGCCTGCTGTCATCCACTGGACTTCTCCGTCCCCGATGGTATCCTCATTACCTAAGCTATCCCTATGGGTCATATACCCCCGATATACATAGCTGATTGTTTCGATTCCTCTATGTGGATGCATTGGAAATCCAGCTGTATAATCATCAGGCCTTGTACTGTCAAAGGAATCAAGCATTAAAATCGGATCATAATCCTGGGCTGTTCCATTTCCTAAAACTCTGACCAAATTTACACCTGCCCCATCCTGCGTTCTAAAACCTCGGACCTGTTGTTTGATTTTCCTTTCCATTTGTTTTCCTCCTTCTCATTTTGAACCTGTATTTGATTGTTTTAGAATGTCAACACCTTTTCGGACACTTTTTATAAGGTCAAACTTTTTTACTTCTAGCTTGATTTTATACCTCATTTATATAACTTTCAATTAATTATGTCTCTTTCTATCCCCAAATATATACTTCTTCCTAATACAGAAGATTCTTTTAACAATATATATTGACTTACTATGTCTCCAGCCAAATGTTGGTCTTTTAGAAATTGACCGGATCAAAAAACGGGTAAACGACAGAGTATCGCCTGTAGGACCTTTGGGGCTTGGCAAAGCTATCTTAGTATGTGCTGAACCACAGAGACAATCCCTCTTCCTATTAAAAATACGAAAGCAATGGTTGTTTTTGAACTTTTCAAAAAAGAGCATTAGCTGACAAGCTATCCTCTATAGAAAGTGGTATTATACAAAGTATAAGAATAAAACACTTATTCAATTATTTTTCAACGGCTCTTTGCGAGACTAGTAAATAAACCTGTATAGGAGTATACTAAGCTTCATCGTCTAGCCAAAGCGGCACAAGACTTGAAACTCACAGAGAAAAGGAGGAAACGTTATGGAGTGGAGTTTGTTATACTCAAATGCAAAACCACCTTCTTGGGAGCAATTTGTAGATTATGTTAATTCTCCTTTGTGGACTGAATTTAATAGCCACATACAAATAGCTTATCAAGCTGAACCCCGTATAGAATATAGTAGCTGCTCCATGCAGCCTGGTTGGAATATCAAATACAAGAAGAGCGGAAAATCACTGTGTACCCTTTACCCCATGTCAGGTTATTTCATTGCGCTTATAGTCATTGGGGATAAAGAAATGCAGAAAGCAGAATTTTTAATACCAGTATGCTCAAGCTATGTGCAAGATGTCTTCAAAAATACAAAGTCTGGTCAAGGACAGAAATGGCTCATGCTAGATGTACGAGATAAGGCAACATTAGAGGATATTATTAACCTAATAAGCCTAAGGAAGAAACCAAAAAAAATATAATGGATTTAATATCTACCCTGCTTGCTTGAAAATAAAATTTATTTAAACTATAATGTAAATGATTGGAGGGGATGAACCATACGGAAAAGCAGGAAACCTTGTGCATAGCAAAGGCTATTGCATATCGCTAAAATAGACTATCAATAGCCTTTGCTACCCTAAAGAATAATTTTTTAGGAGGGCACAATGGGCTATATTCATGCAGTGGAAATTTTGCCCGAAGCATTGATTGAAAAAATCCAAGAATATGTTGATGGGCAAGTGATATACATTCCAAAAATAAAATCCAAAAGATGTAAATGGGGAGAAAAGACAGATACGAAAGCCTATTTAAAAGAAAGAAATCTTCATATATACGCTAGTTACAAAAATGGCTCAACTATTTCGGAGCTATCAGAAAAATTCTTTTTAACCCCTAAAAGCATTCAGCGCATTATACGGAATATGCGAATTTTATAAAAAGACGTGCTGCTTTACAAAGTGGCACATCTTTTTTTTATAACAATGTGTGTCCCCTATTTAAAATTTAATAGGGTATAATGAATGTATCGAAATGCTAGACAAAAGAAAGGAGAACTAGTAAATGGAGATTTTGAAAATCAAGGATAACGATAAAATAAACTATATGGAACTACTACTTATCGCAGATGAGCAGATCAGTATGATAGAAAAATATTTGTACCGTGGTGATATGTTTGCCTTGTATGATGATGCTATTAAAGCAATTTGTGTTGTTACCCAAGAGCAGCCTGGTATTTTTGAAATTAAGAATATTGTTACCGTTCCTGAATACCAACGAAAAGGTTATGGTCAAAAGCTCATTGCATTTATTGCAGATTACTATAAAAAGTTGGGTAGTGAGTTATATGTGGGAACCGGCGATACCCCTACAATACTTCGTTTCTACGAAAGGTGTGGATTTGTAAAATCACACGTTGTTAAAAACTTTTTCACGGATCATTACGACCATCCTATGTATGAAGAGGGGCAACAATTAGTGGATATGGTTTATTTAAAAAGAAAGCTATAAAATGGATTTCCCTTCCATTTTATAGCTTTCTTTAAAATGAGTTAAAATTAGATGGTGCTCTGAATCCTTTTTATATACTTTTGACTCCTTCGCCAAAATACCAATAGGAATCATCCCCAAATGCTGTTAAGGCATTAATGATTCGATCGGCAGCGATCCTATATTTTTCAACTCTTTGATAATCTTGTTCTGTTGGATTAGAAATACGGGATAAATTCATATTATCTGATAGGTCGGCAAGCTTAACATGACAAGCTAACTTATTTTGCTGAATCCTATTTATAAAATCATCATACGTTTCATTCTTACGTTTTGTAAGTGCATCAAGGGCAGCAATGATTTCTTCTTTAAAGCCTTCTACGATTAAGCTTTCAAAGGTAACAGCCGTATCTTCAATAACATCATGTAACACAGCACATATCCGTTCATCTTCAGTTTTACAGTTGAACATGACACGAAGGGGATGAAGAATATAAGGTGCACCTGCCTTATCCGTTTGTCCTTGATGAGTGGTGGTTGCAATAAGGATAGCTTTTTCTAGGTTCATCAGGCTTCCTCCCTTAAAATCATTTGTTTGACGGTATTTACATAATGTTCTGCTTCTCGGTTATCAAAACAAATAACCCGGGACCACATTCGCAAACCTTGATAATAATATAAAATCAAGTCAGAAATTTGTTCAGCATCCAAAGGCTTAAATTCTTTCGTTTCCATCCCATAATTCAACAAACTGATCCAACGTCTTTTTGCCCTATTATGGATATCGGTAAAAAATTCACCCTTCCCAAGATTAGCATATTCATATATAGCAAGGCTTAATGACAGTTTTGTATCCCTAATTTCACAACTTATTGCGCTGAGCAGATCCTCTAAAATCACTTTCGCACTTTCGTGTTTCTCCATACGGTCTGCTATCACATATTCCTCTGCTAGGATTTCGGAAAAAATTTGTTCTGTTCCAGAGTAGTACCGATATAAGCCGCCTCTGCTTAATCCTGTTTTTTCACAAATATCCGTCATCGTTACTGCTGTAAATCCTTTCTCAGCAAATAGCTGGTAAGCTTCTTGAAGAATCTTCTGCTTCGTTTTAATGCCTTTGCTTCCCATATTAAATGTTCATTTCCTCTCGTAAAATGGAATACATGCAATAAGAAAAGACATTACCGTTTTTATATACGCCATTCCTCATAGTCCCTTCATATTTAAATCCTGCTTTTTCCAAAACTCCTCTAGAACCAGCATTATATTCATAAGGTTCAGCAAATATACGAATAATATCCAATGTGGCAAAAGCTTCTTTGCAAATTATTTCTACTGCTTTTGAAGTTATCCCTTTACGCCAATAATCTTCAGCGAGCCAGTAACCAAGCTCTCCCGATTTTTGATACACATCCTTTTGAATAAATATTCCAATGCTACCCACTGCTTTTCCATCAACCACAATGGCACGGGTCATCTGATTTTTGCCTTCCCTAGAAATACAATCCTTGACATACCACTCTGCATCCTCTATTGAATAAGGATGAGGAAAAGTATTTCTTAGGTTTTTTGCAATGTTTGGATTATTAGCCACCTGCGCAATTGATTGACTATCTGTATAGTGCCATTTCCTTAATTTAAAATCCATCCTAACAACCTCCAAAAGCGACATAATTGTCTTTTATTTAATTTTAAGATAATGATGTCGCTTTGTCAATTAGGTGGGTGTAAGAGCTATTAACTTAATTCACTCATTATTTCTTGTAGTATCTCAATCCAACTATTTAAAAGTTTTGTATCCTTTGCCAATTGTGCTGCATCCTTTTCATAACCTTGTAGGAGTTTCATTTGATGTTCATAAAAACGCCGCCACCTTAAAAACATCTCCTTGCTATCCAAAAAGCTGCCCCACTCATTATTACCAATCTGACCTTGCAGGGCTTCCATCTGCATTTTAAAGCTCTCGGCAGACAGTCCCATTTGTTTTTTAAAATCAGAAAGTATAAACTGTTTTTCGAATAATCTTTTCTTCTGCCAGTTTCCATATTGCTCAAAAAAGACATCCGTAATTCGCTTAAACAAGCTTGATAACTTATCAAAATCAACCTGCGTTTGCGTACTATCTGATTTTTCCTTACCACTACTTATTAAACCATTTTCCATTAACACTTGATAGGACATAATTTCTTTTCCATTATACTGTTGTGCTTTTACAACTGAAACAGCATAGCCCACTCCTGCGACCTCAGCATCAGTAATTAGTTCTTCAAGTGACTTGTAAAAGTCTTCTGTAGTCATTTTCAATGAGGCGGCCACAATTTCAACTGCTTTGACAGCGGTATCTGTTTTTACAAATCCAGGGGCTATTGAATAGGCCATAATGCCCGTTCCGTCAATTTCTTCACACAAGGTATTGCAAAACTCCACCTGCCCAGTT
>JAEYNQ010000126.1 GCA_023412455.1 Bacillota bacterium | reverse complement strand
GATCATGCTTTATTATTCATGAAATATTTACAGAATAATGGGGAGCAGGTGGTTTTAACGGCTATTGAGCCAAACCAAGAAAAGTTTACAAGCTTCGATAGGCCTCTTAAAAGAACCTTTGAACATGAACAAGTTGTTACACAATCTATTGAAAATATTTATGCTGTTGCTTTGGAAAATAGGGATTTTAGAACAGTTCAATTTTTAGATTGGTTTATCAAGGAACAAGGTGAAGAAGAAAAGAATGCAGATGAATTAGTTAAAAAGTACGAACTATTTGGCAAGGATGGTAAGGGCCTTTATCTACTGGATACAGAATTAGCAGCTAGAGTGTATGTAGCTCCTTCTTTAGTTATTTAGTTCTATCTCAACACATAGGATTTTTATCTATGAAATGTTTTAATGCTTCATTCTCATATAAAATGATTTTCTGTCCATACTATAGTATGAAAGGACGATGTCATTATGAAACAACAAGAGCATTTCAACAAATCCATGACGAATGATGCTTCTGATGAGAAAGCTACGTCTACTAATACCAGCAAGCTTAATCCCTATGACTCAGTAGAGCCACTTCCTGAATCTTCAAGACCAAGGCGCGATGGACCTGGTGGCGAAGACGGCGAGTAATACTTGATTCTATTAAAAACAATTAAACTATTTTCAATGACTAAGAAGGTGCTTTTTAAAGCAAGAGAACTACTCTTGCTTTAAAAAGCACCTTCTATCATTTTTTTACGGGCTATTTCCTAAAACCTCTAACTTCCTAATCCCTTAGGCGAAGGGGAAAAGCAGGATCATAGATTGAATTTATTTTTAAGGCGTAGGAGGTTTTATTTACAATATCTTGATCCGTAACATAATGGACATCTAAAAGTCTATCAGGCTGGTACCCTGTTTTCAAATAATTCATTCGGGCTAAAGCCATACTCCAACCGTCAAGCCAGTTAGCAAGCTGCTCCTTTTGCTCTAAGGTACCATCAAAATGAATGATCAGATCAATATCACTGTTACATCTTGCGGAGCAATTATTTGTACTTCCAAAAAGATAGATACCCTTTACTCCACAAGCATGCATATCTATGCTTGCAGCTATTTGCTCTGCCATATAATGACGCCACTTCCAACCATGGTCTTCCTTATTATCTTCAATAGGCTCTGCCCCTAACTGTTCAATACCAGATGTTTCCATGGCTATAGAAGGGGAATCGAGATAGGCAATGGCTTTTTGCAAATCAGCATTCATTAAGACAACCAGTTCTTTATCGAAGCCGATTTCCTCTACACGAATGACTTTAATAACGTGACTTAAATAGGAGTAGGAAGGAACCATCTCCCCTAGAAAATTGTTCTTATTGGCAAAGAACCACTTATTAAAAGTAATGCTTTTATCTTCAGGATAAAGAGGAAGGTACTTGATATTTTCTTCTACTAGATCCTGAAAAAAATGGGTGCCGAAGGAGAGTTCGGGCTGAAACTTGGACTCCTTTGTTGAAATCTCAATGAGCATGGCTGTATTATTAATATCCGAATAGGCAACAGGGACTCCAAGCTTAATATCACCACGGCTCCCCCATCGTCCTGGTCCCATTAAAATAAAGCTTTTCCGAGGGAGGATACTATTCAAATGGCTGATGGCATAGGCTACATTCACCAGATCTTCATGTTTTTCTAAAGCTACATATTCAAAAGGATCTACATATACAATCGTCTTAATACCCGTAACCTTTCCATTGGAAATATATCTATCTGCAGTAAAGATAGTCTTTTGGTAAGGTATGTCAGGAGGTATGGCAACAGGTCTATTATCATGATTTCTGCTTTGTGGACGACACTGTAACAGGTAAAGATTATCCCCATCGCTGGCAAATTCAATGTCTACGGGATACCCTAACTTCTCCTTCAACAACAGCAAGACAGATTGAATTTGCTTTACCATGGAGGTATTCCTTATGAGATGATGAAAGGTGATGACCATCTCATCTGATTTAAAATTAGTTGTATAGGCGTTCACACCAACTAAAATGTCTTCTTTCAATACAGAAGTCACATAATTAATATGAGGAATTTGATGACCATATTCCTTAATGACCTGAGCAATGGGAAGGGTTAAGAAGCAGTTGTTTTCAACATCTAACACATCCATCATCCGAGGTGAATACTTTACTAAATCTGCAGCTAACTGATTGACTAGAAGATTGGGTTGCCCTGGAGAAAGCAAGATAGGATAATCATCTCCGATGCGGTCAACGGCTCTGGTTCCTAGTCCCATTACCATGCGCAACAAACCATCTTCTCTCTTGATTCTAGGAGACCACCTGAGCTCATTGTTACTAAAAGCAACACCTGCATAGAGGGGGAAGAAATAAGGTCCCACTCGGGTTCCTACTACCTCTTGGATCATAATCCCCATTTGTTCGGAGCAGTCGATTAAATGACGCTCTTTTCGATATTGAATGGAATCAGGATTAAATAAAGAGGCATAAACTTCTAAAATCCCCTCTATTAATTGCTGAAGTCTTTCTGACTTGGTTCCTGAGTTGGTAATAAAAAGACTCTTATATTTTCCCGAGAAGGAGGTATCCATTTGATCTTCCAACAGACTTGAAGATCGAATAATTAAAGGTTTATCCTGACAGATATCTAGTATTTGTCCTAGCTCATTTATAATATAAGAAGAAAATTTAGAGTTCTTCATCATATGTATAATTCGGGGATAACTTGTTCGTATCTCAAGAATGTCTCGGTATTTATGTTCATTGAGTTCATCCAATCCATTGCGCTCAATCAAATGGGATAATTCATCAGAGGTAATATACCAGGTTCTAGGCATTTTAATTTTAGCAAACTCCGGATGCTCTTCCATATGAGAAGCTATAATCTGATTGGCAATAAAGAACCCCGTCCCTTTGCCTCCTATTTTTCCAATGCTCTTAGGAGAACAGATCACGTTGTCAAGAAGGTTACAAAGAGCTTCTATGGAGATGTATTGCTGTGCATTAGCAACCATGGTAGGTTTATCCGTTAGGAATCTTTGGATTAATTCTACAGTAAGCCAACGTTTCGTAGCTTCACTTACCATTTCATTACCCATAACCGCATTCATATATTGGGACAGGGCATAGGTGATATCTTTTAAATCAGCATCCTTCTTATCAATTTTTTTAATAAGTTCATAGGTTGTCCCCTGATAAATCCACAAATTGATGTAATTGTAAATGGAAGCATCTTCTAAACAGAGTCCAGCATAAGAAAATAGTATCTGACTTAATTGTGTAACGTCAAAAGCTGGCAAGGTTTCTAAAGGAAAGTTAATTTCACATTGCATCCTATATTTTTTCCAGTTCATTTTGTCAAAAATATCATCCACTATGCTGGGGCTGGTTCTAGCAAGAAGAGCTAGCATTTTTTCACATACATAAAGAAGCATCGTTCGATTGGTATTCTTCAATAATGTGATAATCGCTTCCCAATCTCCACGAAATCGATTTTTAGGCTGCAAATTTACTTTAAAGAGTCTTTCTGCAATACGATTGGCAATGGTATCTAACAATTTCTGTTCTTCAGGAAGAAAAATGCACCCTGTATTGGTAATCATATGCTTTGGGTAGATGGCTTTAATGGTTCCGTGGGATACACCATTCAGTATAATTTCAGATTGCAATATATAGCCATCTTCTAGGATAGGTTTGGTAGCATAAGTCTGACCATCAAGGACAATATAAACGGAACAGTTATTATAATCGTGAAAGCCTATGGGTGTTACTTCTGTGACTTTAAATAAACTATCCGAAAGAGAAGGAGCTGCAAGAGCTTCATCTACCAAATAAAAGCATTCCAGTTCCTTAGCTCTTTCTACCAAAACATCCAAATCTTGATCTTTAAATCGATTCATCGCTATTACCCCTTGAATTAAATTTACCTCATAAATATAAAAAAGCTGTTACAAAAGTAAAAGTATGTGCCTGATACAGTGCTGGAATGTTTTACCAACATCCAATCAGGCACATGGATTCATTTTGTAATAGCTTTCAAAAATATTATACCCATCCGCGAAGCTTCACTGCTTCTGAAACACGATTAATGGCAATTACATAGGCTGCTTCTCGCATATATAAGCCTTTTTCTACTGCAAGATTATGTACAGCATGATAAGCACTCGTCATTTTGTAATCTAGTTTATCCATAACTTCTTCTTTGGACCAGAAATAATTCATATTACATTGAATTTGTTCAAAATAACTACAAGTTACGCCACCAGCATTACACAAAAAGTCAGGAATAAGATAAATATTTTTGGCTTTAATTAATTCATCTGCATCTGGTGTTGTAGGACCATTAGCCCCTTCACATATTACCTTTACTTGATCGCTGATTCGAGCAAAAGTAAGAGGCGTAATCTGATTTTCTAAGGCACAAGGAAGAAGAATATCTACATCCTGAGCAATCCAATCTTCACCAGGTAAAACCTCACATCCAAGTTCTTTAGCCTTTTCTTTATCAATGGTGCCAAAGGAATCCTTGATATCAACCATCTTTTGAATATCAAGTCCTTCAGATTTACGGAAGGTATAGGACGTTTTATCTTTATTATCCCAACTGGATACAGCCACAACTTTACCACCTAAGCTAGAATATAAGCGAGCTGCATATTCCGCAACATTACCAAATCCTTGAATACTAGCGGTACTGGTTGTTATGTCAATGTTCAAATTTTTCAATGTTTCTCTTAATGTAAAAACTACACCATAGCCTGTAGCTTCAGTACGTCCTAGAGAACCACCCATTCCTACGGGTTTACCAGTAATAGCACCTGGATAGTGTCCACCAAGAATTGTTTCATATTCGTCCATCATCCAAAGCATATGTTGTCCATTGGTCATAACATCTGGTGCAGGTACATCTGATAGAGGTCCCATGTTTCTAGAAAGTTGTCTTACATAACCACGACATAATCTCTCCTGTTCGCCTAAAGAAAGTTTATGTGGATCACAAATAACGCCACCCTTCCCTCCTCCGAGTGGAATATCTACTACTGCACATTTCCATGTCATCCACATAGAAAGGGCTTTGATCGTATCAACAGTTTCCTGTGGATGGAATCGAATGCCTCCTTTTGCAGGACCTCTTGCATCATTATGTTGAATACGGTATCCATTAAATACCTCTGTCGTTCCGTCATCCATCTTTACAGGAATTGTAAAATGATATTCACGACTTGGTTGACGAAGCAATTGACGTGTAGACTGATCTAAATCAAGTTTATCTGCTACACTGTCGAATTGATGTTGTGCTGTTTCATAAGGATTGTAAGATTTGTTTTCCATGGTATCTCCTCGCATAAATTTTTTATTGATTTTTGTTATTATTTAGATTTTTATAGAAAAATACATAATTAATTATACATTAAAAAATACTAATGTCAACTTGCTAATCCATTAAAGCGTCAGTTCTTCTTGATTATGGCGTACTGCTTCTGCCTTGTCCTTTTATAGCCCATCCTATTATTACAAATAATAATTTATTCTAATTTGGACTAGCCCTTAGTTATTTAGCTAGCATCTATCAACTCTCCCTTAATTTGAGGCCAAAAACAAAAGCACCTACTTAGTTTTAAAGTGGGCGCTTTTAAATCCATGTTATTTCCGTGCTTTTACTACTATTATGGCATTTTCAGATACAGTAAGAAGAGATTATTAAGTTCCTGCCAGGATACATTCCTATGATCTGGAAGATTATCTAGGGTAGTTTTTAGGATAGGAATATTATATTCAATATATTTATTTAATTTATCAATTTGCTTACCCTCCCCCATTTCTGGTGTTTGCATTTTCAACACTAACAAATCTTTCAGGATAGATTGCATTTCCACTTCCATTTGGGTTGATACCAGTTCTGAAAATTCCATGGGTGGTGGCGTTTGATTTTCTAATATCCATTT
>JAEYNQ010000245.1 GCA_023412455.1 Bacillota bacterium | reverse complement strand
AAAATGCCATTGGAACCTTGAAGGTATTCTTTAATACGCTCATCAATCATCCCAATATCTGTAGCCAGAGTTATCTTTTTCCCCTCATATTCAAAAATATATCCTACAGGATCTACTGCATCATGATAAATGCCATAAGGTAAGATTTGCAAAGCTTCAAGCTGTAAATATTTTTCTTTTTCTAAAATTTTGATATTATGTTCTTTTACAGCACCTAGCATATTTTCTGCTAACATCTTGTCCCAAGCCCTTTGGGTAGCATAAATAGGCGTATCATATTTTCTGCTGAAAATCCCTACCCCTCGAATATGGTCCACATGTTCATGAGTAATAAAAATGCCCTCAATAGTTGTTGGATCTATATCAATAAGGCTAAGTCCTTCTGTTACTTTTTTCCCACTAATGCCTATATCCACTAAAATCTTTCGCTCACCTGCTTGTATAAAGGTACAATTCCCACTGCTTCCACTGGCAATAGGACATAATCTAAATTCCACCATTATTTATCCTCCGTCTCTGTCTTGCATTTTTAGCTTCTCTTACTATAGCACATTTTACAAAAAACACAAAGAGGCCACTTTCTGGTTTTAAGAAAATGACCCTTTGTGTTTGGGTTAGCACTAAAAAAAACCTACACATTCTCAATAACTACCTTTTTGTTTTCTGAACAAATGATTTGGCGAGGAATTTTAGCCAGACTTGTCTTTAAGACCACTTTTCCTCCCCAAAGACTTTGAATATATTTTAAGGTTTCTGTGGTATAAGCTAAGTTTAATTCACGTCCATCATAAAGATGCCCTAACACCAAGCAATTTTCATTTTTTAATGTGTCTTCCACATAAATACTGGGCAAAGAACCTAAGCCTACATTTTCTGCCAGGGTATTGCGAATAGTTTTCCAGCCTTTTTCATTGGCTACCTCTGAAATCGCATAATAGCGTTCTTCTTCCTGTACTTCACAAAGATGGCTTTCTTCACATAACTTATAAGTTAAATAGCTTCTGATAAAAGAGCTATCCCCTTCACTGCTTCGTATACGTGCCAACTCCTTAAAATCGCCTTGAAAGCGTTCATAAAGGCTTTGCCAAATTTTGAAGCCTAAATAGTAAGGGTTTAAATTGCCTGGTCTTTGACAAATAACATTATTATGCACCTTTAGAAATTCGACCTGCATACCTTGCTCTAAGTCTAGCTTATTAAGAAGGGTATAATGCCAGAAGGTGGCCCAGCCCTCATTCATAATTTTTGTTTCAATTTGTGGCATAAAATATCTGCTTTCTTTCATAACTATGGCCACAACATCTTTTTCCCACTCCTCCAAATTACCATAGCGACTTAAAAAGCTTAAAACATTATCTTCTGGATACTCGGGCTTTGGTAAGACGTCATAGCTCACCTTTGAAAAGGCACCACATTGATACTTAATGGAATGAGCCGCATCTAAAACCCGTTCTACCTTTTCATAGCCAATACTAGGGTCTTGAATATAGGTGCGAATACGGGCTCCATGATTTTTAAACATCTCTAGAGTGAGTGACGCTTCGGTGTAGTCCTTAAAGAGACGGTTATTCTTAAAAAAATCATTATGTCCATAAACATGGGCCACGGTAAGTATTTGTAGGAGTAACGTATTATCTTTCATTAAATAGGCAATGCAAGGGTTGGAATTAATGACCATCTCATAAGGAAGACCTGTTAAGTTGTATTTATACGTTGTTTTTAGGCGGTCATAGCTTTTTCCATAACTCCAGTGAGGATAGTGAGAAGGCATCCCTACATAGGCCTCATAGCAGAGCATATCTTCAAAGCTGATAATTTCAAACTCCTGAGGATAACAATCTAATCCTATTTCAGCTACTAAACCTTCTATTTTTTCATTATAAGCTTCTAACTCCTTTAATGTATAGTTCACCCCTCATCCCACCTTTCTTCTTTACCTTCTACCTGAAGCATCTCTACAAAAGCTGTCCATACATCTTCCTTTCGTAAAATACGAACAGCTGTAAAATTAGGAGCATGAATATCTTCCATATAACGATTCATAATGGTGCTAGTATAAGTACTGGTTTTAATCTCTCCATAGCCAAATAAATTACAGGTCTCACATAACTTATTAGCCAATTTTACCGCCTCATCATTATCTTCTCCCCAGTTATCTCCATCACTACAATGAAAGGCGTAGATATTCCAGTTTTGAGGATGATACCGTTCTTCAATAATATCTAGGGCTTTTTGATAACCACTACTAATATACGTCCCACCACTTTCTCCTTTATGAAAGAAATCCTGTTCTGATACTTCTTTGGCTACAGTCGTATGGGCAATAAAAACTATTTCCACATTGATATAGCGAATAAGCAAAAACTGATAAAGAAGAAAATAAAAGCTTCTTGCTAAATATTTCTTGGTCTGGCCCATAGACCCAGAAGTATCCATGATACAGAGAACCACTGCATTAGAATCCCGTTTAAATTTAGGATGCCTATAGAAATATTTTAAATCCTCTTGATGAAAAGGTACGCGAGCAGTGGTCTTTTCTAATCCCAATTCTGCCCTCGCCTTTTGTTCTTGCTTTTGTCGTTTGAGCTTTTCAATGACAGTATGTTTTTTAGAAAGGCGTTGCCGTGGCCCCTTATCTCTTACCCCCCAACGTTTAGAACCATATGGTGTTTGAATTTCATTAAATTTTTTGTGTTGTAAGTAGGGGAGATTTAAATCTTCAAATAAAAAGTCTATAGCCTCTTCAATAGTGACTTCTGTTTCGTAGATGTCCTCTCCCTCTTCATTCCCTGCTCCACCTTCTCCTTTTCCTTTTGTATAATCCCCCTTAGGTACTTTTTGTCCCTTTTCTTCCTCTCCACTACCTGCTACTACATCTTTTTGATTTTTGCCATACTTAAAATAGTATTCTTTTAGACCTTTAATAGGAATTTTAATTTTTTTATTCTTGCTTTTTCCAATGATGCTTTCCTCTGAAATAATACTCCCAATATTTTCTTTTATACTTTTTTCTACAAGCTCCTTATGTCTGCGTCGATCTTCAATGCTTCGGTCCCGATTATTCGTTTGAAATTCTCTAAAAATAGCTTTCATAGGCTGATCCTAATCTTTCCATAAATTATTGGCTGCATATTTGAGGATGACATTACAACAACAATCACAATAACCATTTTTCTTCATTTCTTCTACCATGGCATCGTATTTCACGTGTTGTTCTTTATCTCTCACCTTACTTTGGGTAATAATACGGGATAATTGGCGCACAGAGGCTGTAAGCTTCTTTTCAATGGCCTCTCTTAGTGGTTCATAAGAACTGTAGTCCACCTTCCCACCATTCCGGATAATGGCAAACATATAAGCGGTAACATCTTGCCTAAAGCCCTTGGCCCCTGCTTGTGTGATCCCTAATTGTTCTTCAATGGAACGCATAAATTCTTCATCGGGATTGAGTTCTTCCCCTGTATTACTATCCTTGATTTTCGTTTTATTGGCATAAGCTTCTGCATGGTCCAAATAATTGTTAAATAAGTCTTCTGCCTGTTCTTTATAGCCATGAATAAAAGCTTTGGTCACTTCACTTTCTAAAATCTTATGATACTCCTTCTTCACGCCATCTTGTAAAAAAGCTAAATACTTCTTTTTTACTTCATCTGCAATGGCTAGTTCCTTCACTTCTCTTAAAAGGACATCTAAAAGTCCTATAGGATTTATGCAGTTATGATCGGATTCAGAAATGGCTGTGTCAATAGCTTTAGAAATAAATCGGGTAGAAATACCTGTCATACCTTCTCGTTCTGCTTCCTCTCGTAGCTCTAAAATGTCGATACGTTTGGTGGTTCCTTTTTCTATAACCTCTTCCCCATTATAAATCTTTAACTTGGTGAGAGGGTCTACCTTAGAGGAAGGCGTTAAACGAGTTAAAATGGCAAACATAGCGGCAATTTCTAAGGTATGTGGTGCAATATGAGCTTTGAAATTAGAACTTCTCAGCATCTTCTCATAAATTTTAATTTCTTCATTAAGTTCCAAACAATAAGGAACCTCCACCTTTACAATACGATCTAAAATAGCCTCATTGGTATGATCCGATTTAAACTTATTCCATTCTGCTTCATTGGAATGGGCTAATATGACGCCATCAAAATAAATCATAGCGTTCTTTCCTGGAGAAGGTATGTTTTTTTCTTGAGTGGCTGTAATCATAGTATGTAGATACTCTACATCATTCTTAAATACTTCAATAAACTCCACTAATCCACGATTTCCTACATTAAAGGCCCCATTTAGTGAGAGTACACGTGGATCATCTTCTGGATAAAGATCCATTTTAGAAATATCCACACTCCCTATTAGTACGGAAGTATCTTGGTTATTTGGGTCAACAGGAGGTACAACACCTATCCCCTTACGTGAACGTACAGAAAAATCTGTCTCTACTACTGGAAACGCTTCATAGGCCCCCTTAAACTCATGAATCAGCCGATATCTGCAGATAGGACATAAATCGCCTTCTATGTGTATCCCTAATTCTTTCTCTATATTACGACGCAGGTGTTTAGGAATAAGGTGTAAAGGTTCTTCTCGCATAGGGCATCCTTCTAAAGCATAAATAGGGCCACTCTCTTCTAATAACCTTTTAATAGCTTCGATAAGCGAAGATTTACCTGCCCCAACTGGACCTACTAGATAAAGTACCTGCCTGGATTCCTCTCCTCGCATGGCCGCTGAATAAAAATACCGGATCATCTTCATCAATGTCTTATCAATACCAAAGAAATCTTCTTTAAAGAAGTTATATTTCTTTAAAACATCCTTTCCATATATCCGCATAAGTCGTGAATCTTCCTCAGTCTTTATATTCTCTACACCCTTCTCTATCAATAAGCTATAGAGCCTTTCATGAGCCAACTGATATAACTGAGGATTCTCAATTAAAGTATTTAAATAATCCAGAAAGGTCCCCTTGAAATAGCTAGCTTTCCTTTCTCGTCGGTCTTCTTGTATAAGCTTCGAAAAATCTACCATATATTATTCACTCCTTTTTAAGGATAAACTTTCTCTTTAAAATATATGGTTACTTATAGAAATACATGAGTCTTTTTTAGAAAGAAAAAAAGCAAAAATCAAGTGTTATTCTTGATCCTTGCTTTCATAATACAAATCTGTTTGGGCTTTAATATCTGCCAAGCGATAATATTTATTTCCCTCTAAATCTAATTTAACCTCACACTTTCCAAGTGAGACCTCTTTAAAAAAAGTGGTTACTACCTTCTTACTTAAGTAAAGCTCCTGTCCTAGCTCTTTAGCTGTCATACTGTATTTCATATACTGGCCTTGTCTCAGTCCTTCAACTTGTTCCTCTATTCTCTGCAAGAAAAGTGGACCCTTTAAAAGGCTTCGTAAATGCTTTATCAGCTCCTCCTGGGTACTTAAGCGGTAGTCATCCATCCCCTGTTCTTTGAACTGAGCCATATCCACATCAATATAAAGTATGCCTTTTATACGAGGATAACTAAGAGGAAGGTCTTTATAAAATTTATTTAAATAGTTCTTTACACTTCTTAGGTCATAAGTATGATCTATCCTTGAATACTGTGAAATACCTAAAGAGGAAATGATCATGGGCTTTGTTTTTTGAAAACTTTTATACCAAAAATCTAAGTCTGCCCAACGATTAAAAACATAGCTGGCGCCCTGTCTATAGCGTGGAATAAAAATATTTAGGCCTGCCCAATCCACCACATCATCACCTGGATAATAAAGAGGCATATCGTAAATACATCCATCATCCATGCTCCATACTACCACTACATCCTCTAAATATTTTTTAAGCAGGTCATAACCTCTCCGATAAGTCTGTTTATACAGTAAAGAATTGGACACCCCTTGATGAACGGGAAAAAGCTCCACAAAAACTGGCAAACTATAGGAAGTCTTTAGTTCCGTAATCATCCGATAGAGAGTTCCAAGATCTCCTTGTTGATCAAAAGCTATTTTAATATAAGGGATTTTATTTTCAGCTATACACCTTAAGATAGCATGCTCAGGCAATCCACTACTTAAGTTATAAGACATGACCTCAAAAACCTGATGGTACCCTAGCAAATCTTCCAGAGACTTAGGCCCCTTCTGGTGAGAACCTTCACCCTCATAAACGCCTAAGTAAACACCTTGTCTTGGTTCTCTCTTGCCTAATTGTATGGTTTCCTTTATATAAAGCTCTATATTTACTTGTTGTTCTTGTTCTTCTACTCGACTTGTAGCCACTTCTTTTTGTGGCTCATTGACCTTACAACCTATGGGGCCAAAAAGACAGAGTAGTATACTTAAAATAATCCATAAAGGGATAAGTCTTCTCATCTCACTCACCTCTTTTGAATTATTAGCCAAATTTAAACACTTTATACTTCTTCTTGCTCATTTAAAAGTTTTTCTAAGGTTTTTAAATAATGAAGATAGTAACCTCCCTCAATAGAAATCTTACGTCGGCTATCAAATTCTATATAAGCAATGGATTTTCTTCCTCCCTTTTGAGCTCTCTCATAGTAAGGAATTAATGTGTCAATATCCATTAAAAAATAGGTATCATATTTTTTGAAATAAACGATAAGAAAAGCTTCCCCCTCCTGCTCCTTAAAATCTCGCATAAACGCTATTTGATGAGGATGAATATTACTAATAGGCAAAAAATCCTTAGAAGTTTCTTTTGCATCAAAGCAAATCGGAATGCCCTGGACAACTCCTACATAGTCAATGGTACTTTTTTGATCAAAATAAGCTAAGGTAATGACACGTTTCTCCTGATCAATAGTAATAGGTTTAATAGGGGTAGGTATCTTTTGAACAACTGCCAGCTTTTTCTCGCGATAACGCTCATTTGTCCGATTAATCATTTCTTCTAATTCATTTCCCCTTAATCCCCGAGTATTCCAGTAACCCATATTGCTACCTCTCTTCTTGATTTATTGTAAAATTTTGGTTATTATAGAATTATATTACTTATAGGTGGTGATTAACTTGCCGTATATCGCTTTTCTTCTTTATTGTCTACGCACCCGTTTTATCTTTTTTACGTATAAACCACACCAACAAGCCCGTATTCTCAAAAAAAGAAAACTCTATCGTTGGGCGGGAAACCTCTATCTTAAGCAGGGAAACTTTACTCAAGCCATTCACTGCTTGAAGGCCACTTCTTCCTATAAGGAATTAGTACCATTGTGTCAACGTATTGGAAACCTTTCAAAGGCTGCCTTCTTTCTTTCTTATTATAAGCCTTTAGCCAGTGCTAAGCTCTATAAACAAATAGGCCTCTACTATGAAGCTGGTCAGTCTTACTTAAAGGCTTATCAGTTTATAAGTGCTACCCAATGCTTCTTTAAAGTCCTTGATCCTATCAAGCAACAACAAGGTCTTCGCCAAATAGAAGAAATTGGGATAACCCTCTATCTATCTCATCATTATAACCAGGCCTTTAAATTATTTATGAAGCTTAAAGATTATGGCTCTGCCTGGGAATGTGCTAAGAAGTTACGGGAACCCTCTCTCATTGAAAGCACACAACTTTTAATGGCCTGGGAAGAAGAAAAGCAAGGACACTACCTCTTAGCTGGTAAATATTATGAACCCTATCAACCTCAAAAAGCTCTCACTTGCTATTATCTCGGTCACCATACAGAAGCAGCCTTAAGGCTACTTATTGCAGCTAAAGATTACAATAAAGCTGTTAACCTGTGTCTACAATATAATCAATTAGCTTTAGCCTATGAACTTATGAGTAAGTACCAAGCTTCTCTTGATCCTTCCTTTGCTTTTACTTCTTAGACCTTAACAAAGCAATGAGATATAAAAAAGGAATGCTGCAAAACGTTATTTTGCCTGCATTCCTTTTATAATAAGCATTCACCACGGCATATTTCAGAATAAATATGAGGAGCAGCCACTGTAAATACCCGATTTTGTAAATACAAAAAGGGTTCTGTACAAAATTCAAACTTAATCTTATAGGCACAGAGCACCTGAGATTTTAAACCATATTGCACCTTAAAGTATTTATTTTCTAATTTGTCACCATACTTGGGATCACCAATGATAGGATGTCCTACTTGACTTAAATGGGCTCTGATCTGATGGGTTTTACCTGTTACAAGTTGCACCTCTACCAGCGTATAGCGTCCATTGGTCTTTAACGGATTAATTCGTGTTTCTACAGGTTTAGCACCCTCAATATAATGGTCACTAATGATGACTTCATTTTTACCTTGTTCCTTAAGATGATACCCTTTTAAAAGGAGGGGAGAAGTTATACGTCCTAAAACAATACTAATATAATACTTGGATAGTTGCTTGGTTTTTAACATCTCACTTAAAGATTGAGTAGCCAATAAGTTTTTACCTACCAAAACAATGCCTGCTGTATTACGGTCTAGGCGATTACAAGGCGCAGGCGTAAAACCCTTAGAAAGCTCAGGCGAGTAGCTTTGATTTTCTTTCAGGTAACAAAGCACTTCATCTGCCAAGCTATACCCATCTTTTGTATCTTTTTGAGTTAAAAGCCCCATAGGCTTATCTACAATCAAAAGATTTTCATCTTCATAAACCACTTTAAAAGTAATAGGCCCTTCTTTTATTTGTTTTTGAACTTCAAAGGCTTCAAACTGCTCATCTGTAAAATAAATGGCAATGACATCTTTCTCTTTTAAAATCTCATTTCCCTGAGGTTTTTTTCGATTATATTTTATTTTTTTTGTACGCATGGCTTTATAGAGTAAGCTTTTAGGACAGCGTTGTAAATACTTAATCAAAAACTTATCCAGCCTCTGATTGGCTTCTGCAGAAGTTACAATAATCTCTCTCATTCCTACCTCCTACATCAGCATACTTTGAAGGATATGGGCATTCTTTTCAAGGTTCTCACTTGTATAACAAGCGTCCTTCTCTATTTTGTTTGCCATATTCTTCAACGTATTGGTCTCTGGTACATATACAAAATGAAGCTCTTTTTCACTCAGTCCCTTTGCAACTAACCGATTCATAAGCCATGCTTTGTGCTTTGTTAGCGTGTCCTTCTGAGTCGTTAAGAAATACATATTCCTTGCCGTAACAACACTATGTTCAAAAAATACTGTAGCTCGCGTATCTGGAATTATGGCACTGTGAAATATAACATAGCTTCCCTTCATCCTCTCTAATAACTCAGCGTCTTCCCTTCGTCCATCTTTGAAACGCAAAAAGGAAACAAGGCGAGAAAAGTTAAGAGCCAGGGGCAAAATAAGAAGTCCTGCCACTAAAGTAAAATAATTATTACGTGTTTTAGTTAATACAATACCTCCTACAAACATAAGGGCAGTGAGAACAGCCCAAACGAAGGTCCATAAGAGAAATTTCTTTTTTTGTATATGAATATAATCTTTGGGTTGTCTTATCATTTTATCACCTATTCTGCATAAATCATCTTTCTTGTCATTCCACCATCTATAACAAAATGAGAACCTGTTATAAAGCTAGCACCTTCACTTGCTAAATAGAGAACGGCATTGGCAACATCTTCAGGTACACCTACTCGTCCTACTAAATGTTGGGCATGATCTTTCTCTGTAAGGGCTACAAATTTACGTTCTGACTTCTTCTTCCATTGAGACACATCAATCCAACCTGGGCTTATGGCATTGACTCTTACTTTAGGGGCTAAACTACAGGCTAAAGAATGGGTAAGGGCTAAAAGGGCCCCTTTTGAGGCTGAATAAGGTTCTGTATGTGCTTCACTCATAAGTGCTCTTGTAGAGGTAATATTAATGATACTACTTCCTTCATTCATATGGGCTCCACAATATTTGCTACACATATAGGCTCCTGTTACATTGACACGCATGACCCTTTCAAACTCTTCTACTGGTCTCGTAAACAATGTATTTTGATCTGCATGGGTTGCAATGGCTGCATTATTTACTAAAATGTCGATTCGTCCATAACGCTCCATGACACGGTTGACCATTTGTTTAACGGATTCCTCACAAGCCACATCTGTTGAAATATACCAAGCATCTAAACCTGCTTCCTTTAGGTACAGCTCCAACTCCCTACCTGCTTCTTCATCTACTTCAGCAATTATGACAATAGCCTTCTTTGCTGCAAAAAGCTTAGCGATGCAATTCCCAATACCTTGTCCACTTCCAGTTACAATAACAACCTTCCCTGCAAATTCCATTTTCTCACCTCTATATCCCTTTTACGGCTTTATAAATGTGCTGATTCCCCTAGCTAGGAACTTCTTATCTATTCATTTATTATAGCAAATAAATTTCTTAACGTATACTATTATCGTGTATTTGCAATAAAAAAGGTAGCATCAGCTACCTTTTTTATTGTATTTATGAAAAATTATTCCCTTCTTCTCTATTTTTTTTAGACAGATGTTATTTCTTTATAGAGATCTTTCGTACTTTCTACCGTATGACTATTCCCAAAAATACAATAGCTTTCTTTTTCTAAACAAGCCTGAATCAAAGGGGCAAATCCTTGCAAAGTCTTATTATCTGTCGCAAAAAGCTCATCTCTAGCTTTTTGAAGTGTTTCTCTATCAATATGCATCATATGATAAATTTGGGCACTCTTTCCTTCTGTAGCCGGTGTAAAAGGAAAATCCAAATGACTAATGGTACCAATCAGATATTGTAATAGCTCTCTTTCAGTGAGCTCTAGTTGGCTTAAATAAGTGCTTATTTTTCTATAAATATCTAATGTCTCCTTTACATAAGGATCCCGATAAGAAACAAGGAACATATTGCCACTCCGTCTAAAGTCGCAAAAGCAACCATAAGCCCCATTTTGAACTCTTACCTTACTCCACAAGTAATCCATGGAAAGAAGCGATTTCAGCATCATCATACTTCCATGATAGGTATAACCTAATTCTTTAAAGTTATAGCCCATAGCTACATAATTCACATTACTGGGATAAACAAGGGCTTCCTTACACTCCGTTAAGTCAAAATGCATGTTAAGAGGTACAATGGCCTCATCCCTTAAATCCCTTGTGGCTTCTTCTACCACTTCAATAACCTCTTCCACCTTGTCTTCATCTACCGTCAATCCAACGATTAAGCGGGCTTTATTACTTAATGCATGATAAGCAGTTTTTAAGCTTTCTACTATCTCATCTTGCTTACTCTCCCAGTTCTTTTCAATGTCACACACAAAATGATAAAAGGTTAGTCCCTTGGTTTTTTCATCAAAAAGCTCAGCTCCTGTAAAATGAGAAAGCATACGACTATAAGCTACTCGATGCCCTTCTCCACTTAAGCTACTTTCCATTATGGCTTTCATTTCACGAATGATTTCTAGAAGCCTATTTTTATCTTCAAATCGAGTGTAGCAAAGAATTTCCTTCATTAACTCCACTTGTTTTCTCACTTTTCCAACGAGGGCTTTTGATTTGAATAAAAAGACTGGTAAATAGTCTTCTATAGAATCAGAGGCATTCATCGCTTGAATATGATATTCCATTCCCCCCATATTTTCATCTATGGTCATAGATAAAGCCTCATAGGAATAATGGGCTGTATCTAACTTGCCCAGCATCCCCACAATCATACCTAAATAAGGCATTTTCCCATCTTCTAAATCTTCTAAGCGTAAGTACCAGTTCATATAGACAATTTGATTGGTAAAAACAGGGGTAACAATATATTCTGTTTTCCCTTTTTGAATGACCTTATAACGAGGATAAGTGGTCTCCTTACGCAAATCCTCCTTTGTTAGAAGGGGAATCGTATGCAATGCCTCTTCGCTATCTTTTTTTTCTTGGAATGCATTAAAAGCTAAGGTATCTGCTACAAGTTTTTTAAGCGCCTCAGGAGATAAACTGGCTTTATAGGTAGCTAGTTTAGTCTTTACCTGTTCTTCACTTTCTTTTTCAAGTCCTACTTTAGGATAAAGTTCAACCTTTGTGCAATGCTTGCTCTCTAGTAAGTATTTCTGAATTAATTTTTCAAAGTAACCTTTTTCACTTTGTTGTTTGAGGCTCTCTAGGGCCTCTTCAAAGCGTAAATAAACAAGAGGAGAAGCTTCATAAATCCAACTCTTAATAGCCGCTATACCATAAAAAAGTCCCTTGGAATAACCACTGGAATCACTTTCTCGTAGCTCAAATTCTTTTACTTGTAGGGCACCATTAATCAAAGCCTTAGGTAGTCCTTCGTTAACAAGCTTTTGTAATGTCTCTTGAATAAGGGTATAAAAACGTTCCCTTTTTTCAGGCTTAACATTTTTAGCTACAATACTAAAAATAGGCTGTTTTAAATGAGTTTGGAACATACCATATACATCTTCACCAATTTCTTCTGCTATAAGAGCCTTTTTAAGAGGTGCTGCAGGTGTATCAAGAAGTAAATATTCCAGTATACCCATTCCTAACATCAATTCCCTATCCGTCATTTCACCCACTACAAAATTGTAGCTTAAAAAAAGACCATTTTCTTTACCTTCTGTTGCAGAATAAAAGGCTTTCTTGCATACCATTTCACCTAAAGGTTGTTGTGTTTCAATTTGGCTAGTAGGCTCTAAATACTCAAAGTGGGAGAGATAGTGTTGGTCCATATAAGTGAGCACCTCTTCTGTATCACTATCTCCATAGATACAAATATAACTATTAGAAGGATGATAATAGGCTTTATGAAAGGCTATAAAATCTTTATAGTTTAAATCAGGAATATCTGAAGGTGCACCACCTGACTCATACTGATAAGTGGTATTAGGGAAAAGAGAAGACTTAATCAAACGGAAGGCAATTTCTTCTGGTGAAGAAAAGGCACCCTTCATTTCATTATAAACAACTCCCTTATATTCAATAGAGTCTTCCTCTTTCTCAAGGTGATAACGCCAGCCTTCTTGCATCAAAATCTCTTTAGAATGATAAATGTTAGGAAAAAATACAGCATCTAAATAGACATCCATAAGGTTATGAAAATCTTTGTCGTTTTGACTAGAAATAGGATATAACGTTTTATCTGGATAGGTCATGGCATTAAGATAAGTATTCAGTGAACCTTTAGCGAGCTCTACAAAAGGGTCCTTAAGTGGATATTTCCTGGAGCCACAGAGAACGGAATGTTCAATGATATGAGCTACTCCTGTGCTATTATGAGGTGGTGTACGAAAACCTATACAAAAACTCTTATGCACATCCTCATTTTTAATCACCAAAAGGTGTGCCTTTGTTTGGTTATGGGAGTAACACTCGACTTGACCATCCAGCTCTTTAATATATTCACTCTCTACGAGAGTATAACCTTTTATTGTTTTTGCCACATTGCTTCCTCCTACTTGTTTTCAAATCTAGAAAAAATAGTCTGTAGTTTCATTATATTCTTCTTATTACCCTTTGTCTACCTTACTTCTTATTACCTTTAGTATGTGTTCAGAAGGTAAAAAAAATAACACCCTCTCTGGGTATTATTTTTTATCTTCTACTCTTTTCTTCCTTTTGTGTTTTCCTCTTATTTTTCCTTTTACTCATCTTTTTCATTGATTTGATTATTCATCATTTTTAGTTGTTGACGATTATCATAAAGCTCTCTTAATACATCCGTCACATAAGCTTCAAAATCTTGCATTTCCTTATGTACAGTTTCAAGACATCCTTTGAGTTTTAACTCCACACTACGTACGATGTCATCGGCATAGGCCGTTGAACCTGACTGAATTTCTCTGGCATCACTTCTAGCTGTTTCAATAATTTCCATAGCTCTTTCTTTGGCATATTGGGTAATCTCATGCCGTTCTGTCATATTTTCAAGTTTCTCATGGGCTTCTTCAATAATGAGATGGGCTTCTTTTTGTGCTTCAGCTAATATTTTATTACGTTCTTCCACAATCCAAACCGATTGTTGTAATTCTGTTGGTAGCTTAAGACGGATTTCACGAATAACTTCTATCATTTCTTCTCGATCAACAGAAATCCTGCTTGATAAAAACCCCGTTTTACCTTCTTCGATTAAATCTTCTAGTTGGTCTAATAAACAAGCTAATTCTCCACATCTTGCATTTTCATCCACCAATTACCCCTCCTTACATAAATTTTTCTTTTAGCTTTTGACCTACATAAGTAGGAACTAAATCTTGAAATTGTCCCTTAAACATCGCCAGCTCTCTTACTGCACTGGAGCTTAAAAAGGAATACTGCGCGTTGGTAACCAGAAAAATGGTTTCCACTTCTTCTACTATATTTTTATTAATTTGTGCCATCTGCATCTCATGCTCAAGGTCAGTAATAGCTCTTAAGCCACGAACAATCATGTGCGCCTGTTTTGTCTTCACATAATCCACAAGAAGTCCTGAAAAGCTATCTATTTCTACATTAGGTAGGTGCTCTGTTACCTTTCTAAGCATATCCATTCTTTCTTGTGTTGTAAATAATCCCCCCTGCTTGGTGGGATTTATTAAAACAGAGACAATCAGATGATCTACGAGCTTAGAAGCTCTTATAATAATATCCATGTGACCATTTGTCACAGGGTCAAAGCTACCAGGATAAATACCTATTTTCACCTTTTTATTCCTTCCTTAAAAAACATAATGTTGTAGTTTTATATGTCTTTTCTTTCCATAATACCAAATCTTGTGGTAAAGTTACAAGAGTATTTGTTCCTCTTTCTAAAATAATATATCCATTTTCAGAAATTAAATCACAAGCTACAATTTTTTTTAGAATTTCGTCAATATTAGTCAGTGCATAAGGGGGATCCATAAAAATAACGTCAAACTTTTCTCCCTTAGCTTGAAGCTTACTTAAGGCTTCTAGTACGTCACAGGTATAAATAACAGCCTTATCCCCTAAACGTGTACGCTCTAAATTCTGCTTAATACACTGTAAGGCTTCTTTCCCTTTTTCAACAAAGACCGCTTGATGGGCTCCTCGACTTAAACTCTCTATACCTATTCCACCACTTCCACTAAACAAATCCAAAAAACAACATCCTGGCATATCAAAGGCTATCATATTAAAAAGCGTTTCTTTGATCCGGTCAGTTGTTGGCCGAGTTTCTAAGCCCTGGGGACAAACCAAATGAGTTCCTCTACATTTTCCACTAATAACGCGCATGACTTGTCCTCCTCTTATAATGCATGGTGTAATTCCTCTCTCATAATGCGTTCTTTTACTTCTTCTACTAAAGCTTGTACCGTGGTAGCCCCATAGAGTGTCTCCTCTTCTCTCAGTCTTGTAGCACAAGCTTGTACTTCTTTAAGAATCTTAGCATCTGTATATAAATTTGCAATCTTCATTTCTGGCAGACCATGTTGGCGTGTTCCAAAAAACTCTCCAGGCCCTCTTAATTTTAGGTCTGTCTCTGCAATAACAAAACCATCTGTACTCTCTTCCATAATCTTAAGCCTCTTCTGAGTCACTTTGTTTTTGGAATCACTGACTAATACACAATAGGATTGATACTGTCCACGCCCTACTCGCCCTCTTAACTGATGGAGCTGGGCTAGCCCAAAACGCTCCGCATTTTCAATGAGCATAATTGTGGCATTAGGTACATTAACCCCTACCTCTATTACAGTAGTGGAAACAAGGATTTGAATCTCTCCCTTAGAAAAACGCTCCATGATGCTGTTTTTTTCTTTAGGTTTCATTTTACCATGTAAATAAGCCACTTGTAGATTCGGAAAGACTTGGCTACTTAGATACTCGGTATATTCTACCACATTTCTAAGTTCCCCACTATTCTCACTTTCTTCTACCATCGGACAAATCACATAACACTGCCGTCCCTCACTTATATGTTTGGCCATAAAATTATAAATACGGGGGTGATAAGCTGAGTCCACGGCATTGGTCTTAATAGGCTGACGTCCTGGTGGAAGCTCATCAATAATGGAAATATCCATATCCCCATAAAGAATCAAGGCTAAAGTACGTGGAATAGGTGTGGCTGTCATAACCATAACATCCGGCATTTCACCTTTTTCAGAGAGTTTTAGGCGTTGTCTCACACCAAAGCGATGTTGTTCATCGGTAATAACCAGACCGAGCTTTGGTATTTCTACATTGTCTTCTATTAGGGCATGGGTGCCTACTAAAATCTGAATCTCACCTGCCTTGACCTTTTCTAGGAGTCCTTCCTTTTGCTTTTTAGTGGTAGAACCTGTTAGAAGGCCTACTTGAATGGCAAAAGGTGCCATAAGCTTTTCTAAAAAGCCATAGTGTTGGATGGCTAATACCTCTGTTGGAGCCATTAAAGCACCTTGATGCCCTCCTCTCACAGCTAAGTATAGCGCTAATGCGGCAATAACTGTTTTTCCCGAACCTACATCCCCTTGAACAAGGCGGTTCATCGCCCACTTGCTTTCCATATCCTTTACAATCTCATTAAAAACCCGTTGTTGAGCACCTGTTAAGGCAAAGGGAAGGGCCTCTATAAAGGTGCCTAAATCTTCAGGATGTTTATGAGCAATCCCTTCCACTCGTCGTGCAAAATCGGATTTCAAAAGATAAAGAGAAAGCTGCAACATTAAAAGCTCTTCAAATACGAGGCGTTTACGTGCTTCAAAAAAGATTTTATTGTCTTTTGGAAAATGAATATTTCTAATGGCCTCTTCCTTACCTATTAATCCATATTGCTTTAAAATAAACTGGGGTAGATTCTCTCTCAAATCTTCCTGGCATTTTTCTAAACTTGCTGCAATCAAGGTACGTATGACTTTTTGAGAAAGTTTAGCCGTAGCTGGATAAATGGGCGTAATCTTAGCAATGGCTTCAATATCCTGGCCTTTTATAAAACGCTGATATTCTGGGGACTCCATCTCAATCTTGCCATATTTATGTTTTACCCTACCATAAAATAAATAACTTTCTCCAACAGAAAATTGGTTCTTCATATAGGCTTGTCCATAAAAAGTTATGACCAGTCCACCACTTTGATCCTTTACCCTAAAGCTTACAATAATAAAATGACCCTTTCGTGTTACGGTTGGTTGTGAAACCACTGTAGCTAATATATTATTGGGTTCATCTATCTCACACTCACTAATGGGTGTAATCTTTCGTCTGTCTTCATATTCTTTAGGATAGTGTTCAATCATGTCCTTTAATGTAAAAATACCTAGCTTATGAAGCTTAGCTGCCACCTGCGGTCCTACCCCTTTTAGCTCTTTGATGGATTCCTCTAATGACATCTTTTCACCTCCTCACTTCTTGTTACTTGTTTGATACTTATTATCCGGATATACTTCTTAATTTCTCATAACTCAAAGCTTTTTATTCATAAATAAAAGTGCCGACAGCATCGGCACTTTCTTTAACAATAGGTTGCAACTCCATTTACTCTGCTGAAATCATAAAATAATAAACAGGCTGTTTACCCGCATAAACTTCGATATCGGCCTCTCCAAATTGGCTTTCTGCTAAGCCCTTAAATTCCTCAGCTACTTCTTCAGTAATATCTTCACCATAATAAAGGGTAATAACTTCAGCATCTTCTTTCATCTTTTGCAATAAACTGGAAAAAGTTTCTTTTAACTCCGGATGATTGGTAACGATTTTTCCTTCTAGGATCCCTAGGTAATCGCCCTCTTTAATGTTTTGGCCATCAATAACTGTATCCCGTACGGCAATGGTAATTTGCCCCGTTTCCACTAAGCTTATGGCTTCTTTCATACTTTCTACAATGCCATCCATATCTTCTGTTCCTACTTCATGAGCAATCATAGCCGAAATACCTTGTGGAATCGTTGTTGTAGGAACCACATATACTTTACATTTTTCTTCAATACGGGCTGCTTGCTCGGCAGCTAGTATAATATTTTTATTGTTAGGAAGAACAATCACATGTTCTGCATGACAGCGTGAAATGGCCTCTAAAATATCTTCTGTACTAGGATTCATCGTTTGACCACCTTCAATGACCTCATCCACACCTAAGCTTCTCATAATCTCAGCAATGCCACTACCTGCTGCAATAGAAACAAAAGCGATATCCTTTTTAGGTCCCTCTGGTTTTTCTTCTTCCTTCTCTTCTTCATTTAAAATGGTAGAGTGTTGGTTACGCATATTCTCAATCTTAACGGTATAAAGAGAGCCGAACTCTAAACCTTTTTGAAGGGCTAGACCTGGATTATCTGTATGCACATGGACTTTAATATACTGTTCATCGGATACTACCACAATACTATCCCCTATGCTATCTAAATACGCCTTTGTTTCTTCCTCATTGTAAGGCATATTTTTGCCCTTTTCCACAATGAACTCGGTACAATAACCAAAGGTGATATCTTCTGTATTAAAGTTTTTAAGGGCAGTAAAGGCAGTGGTATTGGGTTTAGTAGCAGGTCTTTTAATCTCCACTTGAAGATTTTCCACAATAACCCTTGCAGCTCCTTCTAAAATACAAAGTAAACCTTGACCTCCAGCATCTACGACACCTGCTTCTTTTAAAACAGGTAGCATATCAGGTGTCTTATGAAGTACCTCATAACCATGCTTCAGGATTTCTTTTATAAATAATTCAATATCACTGGTTTCTAAACTTAATTCTAATGCTTTAGTGGCTATTTCACGAGCCACTGTTAAAATGGTTCCTTCTTTAGGCTTCATCACTGCTTTATAAGCAGTATCCACACCCTTTTGGAAAGAATTTGCTAATACAATAGTATCAATGACACTTTGCTCTGCAATACCTCTTGAAAAACCACGAATAAGTTGAGAAAGGATCACACCGGAGTTTCCTCTTGCTCCTCTTAATGAGCCTACTGCTGCAGCTTTTGTTATTTCCTCTGTACTAATAGGCTCTAATTTTTCAACTTCCTTTGCCGCTGCCATCATAGTAAGAGACATATTGGTTCCTGTATCTCCATCTGGAACAGGAAAGACATTCATCTCATTTACCATTTGCTTTTTTTCGTCAAGCTCTCTTGCACCAGCTATAATCATAGCCTGCAGGGCTTTTGCATCTATTGCTTCTATTTTCACCTTATATGCCTCCTCAAATCTGTTATTGTTTCAACAAATTGATGTTATTCTTTATCTACTCTTACGCCTTCAATAAATATTTTAATATGTTCTACTTCAATTCCTAGTGTATCCCTTACTTTATATTTTACTGTACTCATCAAATTATCGGCTACAGCTGAAATCTTTGTTCCATACTCCACGATAACATGAAAATCAATACTGGCTTTATTGTTATTTAAGCGCACAGCGATCCCTCTTGTTAAACTCTCACCTTTTAAAAGATGAACAATACCATCTTTTACATTACGTGCAGCCATACCTACTATACCATAACATTCCATAGCTGTCATACCACTTATTTGAGCTACAACTTCTTCATCAATAATAATATTTCCAAATTCACTTGTAAATTTACTTGGCATCTTTTTAAGACCTCCTCGTCTCTTTTACGTCTTATTTACGCATATTAATAATATTATCCATTTTGGATTATTATATCACACTGCTTAAAGATAAAAAAGTAGTAATCCCTTGAAAAAAGTAGTCTTTCCTTTTTTCTTTAATAAAAATACAAACTGCACTTGAAATCTATCAAATCATCTGCTAAAATATAATAGTTATGTCACGGATTAAATTCAAGGAGGTGTTTCAATTGGCAAAATGTGAAATTTGTTCAAAAGACGTGCATTTTGGTATTCAAGTTAGCCACTCTCATAGAAGATCTAATAAAATGTGGAAATCTAACGTAAAAAAAGTTAGAGTTGCTCAAAATGGAGCTGTTAAAACAATGAATGTATGTACACGTTGTTTACGTTCTAACTTAGTATCACGTGCTTAATTATTGAATACATTATTTTAGTTAAAAAGCGGACAAGCTCTTAGGAGATTGTCCGCTCTTAATTTTTTATCTCTAACATCTAAAACATTTACACCCTATACAGATAAGACCTATGCCCGCTAAGAAGACCCATCCCATAACAGGTAAAGTAATCACTAAAAGTATGCCCACTCCTATACACAAACAGCAAAGGCCTATTATTCTTCGTCTCATACCATCCCCTCGTTCCTAGTGAACCTACTTCTTTATATCATATGCGATGAGCGTTTAATTTTTGCATTAATAATTTCCGTTTTTTCCCTGCCCTTTTCAAACTTATTCTTCTGATCAAAAGAGCATACTTTGCAACAACCTCTTTGGCTTTCGTCCTAGAGGTTGTTTTTTATTGTTATTCATCTTTTGCTTGAATCACTAAGAGTAATCCCTCTTCAATGGAAACCTCTGCCCAATCGCCTAAAAAGACATTACTAACCCCATAAGGCTTACCCATTTCAAAGCAACCATCCTCAACAGGATAGAGGAGATTCTTGGTGTAGACTCCACTTACAACAGGTGTATAAGGTAAAAGGCTAATAAGATCTCCCTTTTTACCTTCTATTCTCAGCTTCTTATTTATAAGCTGCACTCTATTTTGTCCACTTAATAGGCGTACCTTTATTCCCTTTTTAAAAGCCCTATACATTAAGTGAACATTGGCCAAGGTATGGTCAAAACGGCTTCCTAGTCCTCCCCAAACATCTATTTGAGTCCCACCTAATGCCATCGCCTTTTCCAATGCCAGTTCGGTATCTGTTTCATTTTTGTGACTAGGATAAGTAGCTATGGCAATGCCTTGTTCCTTGTAATATAGCCACTCCTCTTTCTCACAACTATCAAAGTCCCCTACGATATAATGGGGCGTAATCCCTAATTTATGAGCATGCTTTAATCCATTATCGGCACAGATAATAACTTCATACTCTTTAGGCTGTAAACAAAACCCATAATCTCCATAATCCCCATTGGTTAGGATAAGTATTTTCACTTTATGCTTCACACCCTTTAAAAAACTCTAAAAAGCGCTTTGCATTTTGGGTTGTTTGCTCACCATTATAGACGGAAGAACCAGCTACAATAAGGTTTGCTCCTGCTTCCACAAGTTCTCGTACATTATCAAGTGTGGCACCACCATCTACTTCTACTAAAATATCCCTCTCACGTTTTTCTAAATACGCTTTTACCTGACGTAATTTATCTAAAGAATAAGGAATGAACTTCTGGCCACCAAAGCCTGGATTAACAGACATAATAAGCACCAAATCCACATCATCTATAATGGCTTCTAATGCACTAACAGGTGTTCCTGGATTAATAGCTACACCTGCTTTGATTCCTAAATCATGGATGCACTGAATGGTACGATGAATATGCTTGGTAGCTTCTAAGTGAACAGTTATAATATCTGCTCCTGCCTCTTTAAAGTCTTTTAAAAAGCGATCCGGTTCTTCAACCATTAAATGCACATCCATAATGCCTGTAATATGCTGACGAAGGGCTTTAACAACAGGTATCCCTATTGTAATATTAGGGACAAATTGCCCATCCATAACATCTACGTGAATATATTCTACACCCACTTCTTGTACACGTTTAATTTCTTTTTCTAAGTTGGCAAAATCAGCTGCCAATATAGAAGGTGCTAAATGAATCACTTTACCATCTCCTTGTATCTTTTAATTGATTATAATAAGTGACGTAGCTGTCGTAACGCTCCATAAAAATCCCTTCATTGGCTACTGCTTCCCGTACCTTACAACCAGGTTCATGAATGTGGGTACATCCTGAAAATTTACAGGTCCCTTCATAAAAACTAAATTCCGGATAGTAATGCTTTAACTCGTCTTTTTCAATACCCTCTAATTGTAAAGAAGTAAAACCAGGCGTATCTAACACAAACCCACCCATACTAAGGGGGATTAACTCCACATGACGCGTCGTATGTTTTCCCCTTTTTATCTTCTCACTTACCGCGCCTGTCTCTAAAGAAAGCCCCTTTTCTAAAGCATTTAAAAGGGTGGATTTACCTACACCTGAAGGTCCAGCAAACACAGTGGTTTTATCTTTTAACTTAGGTTTTAAAAGCTCCAAGTTAATAGCCATCTTAGCAGATAAAGGGATAACCTCATAACCTACTTTTGTGTAACGCTCTACGATATGACCATAGGTAGCTTCTTGTCCTTCATCTATCTTATTCAGAACAATAAAAGGTTTTATATTCTCTTTTTCAATAATCAAAAGAAAACGGTCCAGTAAATCCAAATGAAGAACGGGATAAGTCACTGAAAAAACAACAATAGCTTGATCCACATTAGCCACAGGTGGTCTTACTAAGCTGTTTTTTCGCTCCATTATTTCTTCAATGGTAGCAGTAGGATAGCGATCTCCTGAGTTTTCTTCTTCTAAAAGGGTAATTAGCACATTGTCCCCTATTAAGGGGACAATGCTATCTTTTCTAAATTTTCCACGGGCTTTGCATTCATAAATACTTTGCTCGACTTCTACATAATAAAAACCTGCAATACCTTTAATAATAGTACCTTGTACCATTTGATTGTACCTCATTAAAATAAAATTTCATCTTGATAAACTTCTTCTCCATCAAAAGAAGTTATAAGGAGACCTTTACCTCTGCCTTTTACAGAAATAGTAAAAGGAAAATTATTTCTTTCAACAATTCCATCATAAGCTACCTTTATTGTGCCATCCTCAAGAACTAACTTGACAAACACATGATAACTATCTTTATTGCCTCCGTCCAAAGGCCCATTAATTGAAAAGCTTCTCGTGGTTGCTGGCCCATTATCATTAGCTCCTGTGCCATCAGAAGGGGTAGAGCCATCATTCTCCTCTGGATTAGGTGTTGTTTCTTCAGCTTTTCCTTTACTTACTACCACATCAATACTGCTTCCTTCTTCTATTTTGGTTCCACTGACTACAGCTTGGCTAATAATTTTTCCAGCTTCTACTGTATCACTGTTTTCTTCTTTTTGTGCCCCAAGTTCAAGGTTTACATTACGTAATTTAAGCTTGGCCTCTTGTACAGTTAAGTCAACTAGGCTAGGTACTTCTGTTAAAACAACTTGTGGCCCTCTACTAATGACCATCTTTACAACTGAATTCATGGCTACCTCTGTACCATATTCAGGACTTTGACTAATAACTCTTCCTTTTTCTACCGTATCACTGTATTCATGATTAATGTCAGGTATTAAACTGGCTGCGTCTAGTAATCGTTCAGCTTGAATGCTATCCTCTCCCACTATATGGGGAACTTTTGTGGTGGCTACTTGACTGGGCTCTTCTGAAATTAAGCCATTTTTCCCACTGGATAAAATCAGTTGAATGGTGGTTTTAGAAGCCACACTTTCATTTTCATTAGGAGATTGTTTAGACACTGTTCCTGTTTCTTGCTCTGAAGCTTCTTCCCCTACAACTTCTATTTTAAGATTATAAGATTTTGCTAAACTCTTGGCTTGATCCACTGTTTTACCTATGAAGCTTGGTACCACAACCTGTTTACTTTTTCCCATATTAGGAAGCCAAAACATAAGAACAACTGATAAAATAGTAAGGAGTAGCAAGGTTGCTAATACGCCACCAATACTTGCCAATATTTTATATAAAGTAGAAACCTCTTCCACTTCCTCTTCTTCCGATTCAATTACCTGGGGTCCTGCAAATCGTGGAATAGTCGCTTGTCCATTTGGCTTTTCTCCTTTTCCTCGGTACCCATTATTGCGAATATAGTCTGTATCTTTTGTTGAGAGCAAAATAGTATGATCATCATACCCTTGTTCCTTCACAACATAATTGGGATCTGTTAAAATGCCTTTCATATCCTTTAACATTTCATCTGCATTCTGATAACGCTCAGATTGTACTTTTCGTGTTGCCTTTAAAATCAGCTTCTCTATATTAGGCATTATATTAGGATTGTATAGGGATGGATGAGGCATTTCTTCATTGATATGCTTTAGCGCAATAGAAATATGAGAATCTGCTTCAAAAGGAAGTTTTTTGGTTGCTAATTCAAAGAGAACAATGCCACATGAATAAAGATCACTGGTTTCATTGACATATTTTCCCTTTGCTTGCTCAGGCGAAAAATAATGAACTGAGCCAATGGCATTACCTGTTGCCACAACAGTAGAAGAATCCACTGCCTTAGCAATACCAAAATCAGTTACCTTTAAAACATTATCATGGGTAATCAGTATGTTTTGTGGTTTAATGTCCCGGTGAACAATCTTCTTACGATGGGCATGTCTTAGTGCAGAAACCATTTGCACCCCATAGTCTAAAACCGTTCTTGAATCAAAAGGACCTTCTTGGGCAATTACTTCTTTTAAAGTACGCCCTTCCACTAACTCCATGACAATGTAATGCAAATCATGGTCACTTCCTACATCATAAATGCCTACAATATTAGGATGAGAAAGGCTAGCAGCAGATAAAGCCTCTTTCCTAAATTTAGCCACAAACTCTTCATCCTTAGTAAATTCTTCTCTTAATACTTTTATCGCCACAAAACGTTGTAATTTATTACATTTCCCTTTATAAACAATAGACATGCCTCCGGCACCGATTTTCTCTACAATCTCGTAGCGGTCGCCTAGCAATGTTCCTGGTTCTAACATCATTGTCTCACCTCAAATTTCTTTGCAATTATTACAGCTATATTATCGGAGCCACCGTGCTCATTGGCTTCTTCAATGAGTTTATTTACTATTTTCCCTAAGTCATTGGAATGAGCATATACAATTTGGTGAATAACTGTATCTGAGAGCATCGTTGTTAAACCATCTGAACATAACAAAATATATTCTACTCGGTCCATATCATACATCAAAGTATCCACTTTTACTTTTTCATATGTACCAACAGCCCGTGTAATAATATGACGTTGTGGATGTTCGCTGATTTCACTCTCGGAAATACAACCATTTTCCAACATTTCTTGTACTAAAGAATGATCCGTAGTAGCCTGATAAATGCTACTCTCATTGACCAAATATAAGCGTGTATCTCCTACATGAGCCAGGTATAAAATGTCTTCAACAATAGTAGCTACTGTAAAAGTTGTCCCCATTCCTTCACATTCTTCATGGCTAGCTGCCTGCTTAAAAATAATATGATTGGCATGCAGAATCCCCATTTTAAGTAATCTTAGTACATCCTCTCTGGTTTGTATACTGGCACTTTCATGTTGCCCTATATATTCTAAAAAAGAATCTATAGCCAATCGGCTAGCCATTCCACCCGCCTTATGGCCTCCCATCCCATCTGCCACAATATACAGATTAGGTAAGATACCTACAGGCGTACTGGACACAAACAGAGAATCTTCATTCTGCTTTCTCTTCTTCCCAATATCAACCTTGCCAACGGCAATCATTCTATTCACCTCTTTTTTTTATATAATGACGTCTCAATTGTCCACAAGCGGCATCAATATCACTTCCAAGTTTTCTTCTAACAGTAGCAGGAATATGGTATTCTTCAAGTACCTTTAAGAAATTTTGTATGTGGTTTAAAGAACTCTCCTTATACTCCCTCTCCTCAATTTTATTGACTGGAATAAGATTAACATGACAAAGAAGTCCTCTTAATAGTTTTCCTAACTGTCTTGCTTCTTCAACAGAATCATTTACATCATAAATAAGAGCGTACTCAAAGGTCACTCTTCTTCCCGTTTGATCGCTATACGCCTTACATGCCTCTATTAACTCTTGAATACTATACTGATAAGCAATGGGCATAATACGCTTACGCCCTTCATCTGTCGGTGCATGAAGAGATATAGCAAGAGTTACTTGTGGTAAACTCTCTGCTAATTCCTTAATCCGAGGTACAAGCCCACAAGTTGAAATAGTTATATGACGTTGTCCAATGTTTTGTCCAAACGGACTGTTAATGAGTTCTACAAATCGCTTGGTCACTTCAAAGTGCTCTAAAGGTTCACCACTTCCCATAACAACAATATTTGAAACTCTTTCCTCTATGTCTTGTTGAATAAGATAAATCTGGCTTACCATCTCGCTGGGCGTAAGATTCCTCACTAAGCCTTCTAACGTGGATGCACAAAACTTACATCCCATTCTACAACCAACTTGTGAAGAAATACAAACGGAGTTTCCATGCTTATACCTCATCAAAACACTTTCTATTATATGTGAATCTTCACATTCAAACAAGTATTTTATGGTTCCATCTAACTGAGACACATATTTTCTCACTATTTTCATGGAAGGAATGGGAAAGTCCTCTTTAAGACGGGCTCTTAAGGCAATGGGCAAGTTCGTCATTTCATCATAATTGGTTACCATTTTTTGATGAAGCCACTCAAAAAGTTGTTGAGCTCGAAAGCGTCCTTGTCCATAATCTTTCATTATTTGTTCTAATTCTTCTATATTTTTGCTTGCAATATCCATTAGGTCAATACTCCTCTTTTCTTAAAGGCAGCTATAAAAAATCCATCTGTCCCTGCCATAGTTGGTAAGATTTGAAGTTTATTTTCTTGTTTTACAAAAGGTTTTAGATTATTAGGTATAGTATCTACTATATTTAGTTTTTCTAAACTAAAGCTTTCCTCTATCCACTTGGCCATTTCTTCATTTTCTCTTCTTGAAATCGTACAGGTACTATAAACCAGGACACCCCCTGGTTTCAAATAAAGAACAGCCTTTTGGGCAAGTTGCCTCTGAATAGCTACAATAGCCTCCAAGTCCTCTTCTGTCTTATTATAACGAATATCTGGTTTACGCTTTAAAATACCTAGTCCTGAACAAGGTGCATCTAAAAGGACCCGATCAAAGTAGCCTATAAACTCCTCTTCTAAAAGGGTCCCATCTTGTAAGATAGGCTTTACAATGTTAGCCTGCATCCTTCGGGCATTTTGTTTGATAAGCTCTATTTTGTGAGGATAGACATCTCCACTTATAATTTCTCCTCTATTCTCCATCAAGGCTGCTAAATGTAATGACTTTCCCCCTGGTGCACTACACATATCCAAGACACGCTCTCCTGGCTGTGGATTCACAACATGTGCTACCAACATGGCACTTTCATCTTGAACGGTCCATTTACCCTCTTGGTAGGAACATAAGGTTTGAATTTCTTCACTTTTTTTAAGGTAAAGGGCTTCTTGTAAAAAGACACCTGATTCCGTCTTGCAACCTGCTAACTCTAACTCTTGTCTCACCTCTTCTTTTGTAGCACATAATGTATTAATACGAATGGCTACCTTAGCCCGTTCATTCATTGCCTCACAAAGCTCCTTCACTTCTTCAAAGGAAAAACTATTTAGCCATTCTGTAATGATCCATTCTGGAAAAGAATAATACACGCTCAGATAAGTAGTAGGTGACTTTTTATAATCTGGATAATCCACCTCTCCCTTTTGACGCTCTATTGTTCGAAGCACTCCATTTACAAAGCCTGACAAAGTCACAAACCCACGTTTTTTAGCTAGTTTCACTGCCTCATTAATAACTGCTGAAGCAGGTACTTTATCAAGACACATTAACTGATAAACACTCATACGTAAAAGCTGTCTCATAAAGGGCTTCATCTTATGGACAGGTACTTTAGAAAATTGATTGAGAATATAGTCCAGTCGCAGACGATATTTTAAAGTGCCATAAACAACTTCTGTCACAAAGCCTTTATCTTTCGGTTCAACTTCTCTTAATTCTTCCTTGAGTACGAGTTGGGCATAACCCTTTTCTTTTTCTAGTAGAAGGAGCAAATCTACGATTTGTTCTCTTGCATTTTTCATTCTTTTCTTTCCTCTCTTATACTGCTTTTTATATAAAATCTGTTAGAAAACAAAACTTCTTACAACAGCACAAAAGACGCTAAAAAGCGTCTCTTAGTCATCTCTTCTCGTCATTAATAGAAGCCTAATAAGGGATAAGATAGAAACCATTGCTGCTGCTACATAAGTTAAGGCCGCAGCTGTAAGGACCTTCTTTGCCCCTTTTAATTCTTGATCACTTAATATTCCACTGGATTCTAGTGCGATTAAAGCACGTTTAGAGGCATTAAACTCTACAGGCAAAGTAATCAGTGCAAAAAGAGTTGTAAAGGCAAATAAGATAATCCCAATACCTGTTAATCCACTTATACTGGTGATAAGCCCTAAAATAATAAGTGGCATGGATAAACGACTTGCAAAGCTTGTCACTGGAAAAATCGCATGACGCATACGTAAAAAAGCATAGTCCTTTGAATCTTGAATGGCATGACCTACTTCATGTGCTGCTACCCCAAGGGCAGCAATAGATTGGGAACCATACACTGTTTGGGATAGAGAAAGCTGTTTGCGAACAGGATCATAAAAATCCGTCATAGAGCCTCCTATTTGTTGAATAGGAATATTAATATTATTGATGTTTAAAATACGTCTTGCTGCTTCTTCCCCCGTATAGCCTGATAAACTTCTAATCTTAGAATAATGATTAAAAGTATTTTGCACCTTAAAACTGGCATAAAGAGGAATAACCATAATGGCAATAATCAAAATAAGTTGGGTACTATTCATACCATAAAAACCGTAACCATAAGGATAAAAACCCATCGTATCACTCCTTTATTCATAGGTGGCAAGTATTTCCCCCTCAGAAATCGTATTTCCTTTGATATACTCTGATACGGGCATACGCCTTTTATTTGGCATTTGAATTTCTTGAATGAGTAAACTCCCTCGACCTGTTTGTACTTGTATCCCCTTTTTATCAACACGTAAAATGGTGCCAGGCGCTTTAAGTGTGGTATCCTCAAGAACTTTAGCCTGCCAAATCTTCATAGTCTCACCTTTATAAAAGGTGTAACAAACAGGCCATGGATTAAGTCCTCTTATCAGGCAATCTAATGTGGCAGCTGGCTTACTCCAATCAATGGCACCTAAACTTTTTTGAATCATAGGTGCATAGGTACTTGCTGCTTCCTCTTGTTTCTCTCTTGAAGGACCTCCTGCTAATATAAGGGGCATTGCTTCTAAAAGTGCCTGCGCTCCTACCTCTTTCATTTTGTCATGAAGGGTTTCATAAGTCTCTTCTGGAGTAATAG
>JAEYNQ010000121.1 GCA_023412455.1 Bacillota bacterium | reverse complement strand
CTGTCCCCAGGGGTATTCTTTAAGCTCATGTACCCATATTAAATTCCTCTGTAGCATCATAGTAAAAACCAGACATGTATTTCATATAATCTTGAGGGGTAACACCACTAATCGCCTTAAAGTCCTTGTCAAAATGAGCTTGATCAAAGTAGCCTGCCTGCTGAGACAAGGTAGCAAAGAAACACGGTGATTTTTGCATCTGCTTTAATACATCATTAAAACGAATAAGACGGGTATAGCTTTTTACATTCATTCCAATCTGCATCATAAAAAGACGATTTAACTGCCTCTCACTATAGCCAACTTTTTTAGCCAATTCTGCAACAAGTATTTGGCCCCTTTTATCTGAAACAGCCTTTGTTGCAACTAATAACGCCTCTGAAACAACACAGTTTTCCATATAATGAAATAAAATCTTATCACACTTACTGAATAACTCTTTTATATGGTTTGCAGACTCAAAAGCACAACATAGTGAATGAGTAAGTACCTGATCTACCTCTTTCAGAGATATACGTTTATCTGCCAATTCTGCTTGATGACAACGGGTTATTTGATAGAGTCCATAAGGTGAAAGTTGTATCAATAGCATCACACGATACCTGTTAGGTTCACTTCCAAGTATAGTAGGGGTTACAGAAGCTCCCCATAGCTCAGCTAAAATAGCCTTTCCATCATAGGCAAGAGATAATGTACCACATGCATCCGGCATAAGAGTATAACGCTCTACAAACATATTTTGTTTTAGGAAAACGAGATTATAAAAAACCACATATGGATTAAGTAGCCTATGTGGCATCCCTATATGAAAGGCTTGATCACTATGAATAAGCATACTTCATCTCCTCCTCCCTTTTATCTAATAGCTAGCGTTTAGTAAGTGTATCTCTAAATACATTATACTTATTATTGCATTTATTTTAATAGTAAAATTTTTATTGTCTAAATTAATTGAATTTACATCCCCTTCTACCTATAATAAAATAAATATGTCTAATACCCATTTATCATCATTGGAGGTGAAGTATTTGTCTGAACAGATGGCAATTGGCGAGGGTTTATTTCATAAAAACATCTTGCTTGTTGATGATGAAAAAGAAATCACTGACCTCATTGAGGAGGTCTTGCGTAAGGATGGATTTAAAAACATCCTTAAAGCCTCAAATGCTCAGGAGGCCCTCACATTAAGTAAAATACATGTACCAAATATCATTATTCTAGATATTATGCTGCCGGATAGGGATGGCATAGAAGTATGCAAAAAAATCCGTGAATTTTCATATTGCCCCATTATCTTCCTATCTTCCAAAAATGATGCTATCGATAAAATACTAGGACTTAGTAGTGGTGGAGACGATTATGTAACCAAACCCTTTAGCCCAAGGGAGCTCGTATTTAGGGTCAAGGCCCAGCTTCGTAGGCAGCAATATGATTGCATAGAAAAAACGAACCCTAAGCAGCCCATATTATTAGGCGATTTAAGAATAGATACCGAAAGCTGCTGTGTCTATAAAAACGGCATAGAACTAGAGCTTACTGCAAAAGAATTTAAACTCCTTAGCTATCTCGCTGAAAACCCTAATAAAATTATCAGTAAAGAGCACCTATACGAGCAAATCTGGGGCGAAGATAGTTTAGGTTGTGATAATACCATCATGGTACATATTCATCATATACGTGAAAAGATAGAAGATAATCCAGCTGATCCTAAGCTCCTGCAAACAGTAAAAGGACTTGGATACAGACTTCTAAAAAAGGATAGTTAAATGAAACCTTTAAAATATAAATCCGTTTTTCATATATACCTTATTTTCTTTATCCTACTGATTATCCTGATTGCCACTGGCTTTGGAATACTTATTTATAACATAACCCTCATAAAGCCAGATGGTCAGGTTAAAATCAGCAAATGGCCTATCGACTTTACCAAGGAATTCTCACACTATATCGTCTTTGCCAAGGACGGAACACCCCTTATTAATCAATCTGGCCTAAAGCTCCTACAAGAAAATAATCTATGGGTTCAAATCATTGATACAAATGGAGATGAGATTCAAACCTTTGATAAACCTTCCGAAATCCTCTCCCATCACTCTCCTTCTAGCCTCATTAATCTCTATCAAAATGGAACTGAAAAATACTCTGTTTTTTTTGGTTCCCTGCAATGGGGAGATAAAGAGTGGACCTATCTCATTGGTTTTCCCTTGCCTATTTCCAAAATCATCCTCTATGTTAATAAGGACCGATTTGCAACCTTTAAACCCATTGTATTTGTTATATTGAGTATCATGTTACTTGCACTCGTCCTCTCTACTTTTATATATGGCCTTATAATGGCAAGGCAGATAAAGAAGATACGAAAAAACATTCGAGCCATTGCTTCACGTACCTACATACCTACTACAAGTAACGACTCCTTTAGTGAGATCTATGAAGAACTAAACACTCTAAACTCTGAAATAAAATCCACTGATGAGGCTAGGGCAAAGGATGAAAAATTGCGGGAGGAATGGATTACCCATATTACTCATGATTTAAAGACGCCTCTCTCTCCCATTAAAGGGTATGCTGAGCTGATTTCTACTCTAGACTCTGAAATAGATCCTTATGAACTACGAAGATATGGCCACATCCTCCTCAAGAACACGGCTTATGCGGAAGGGCTTATTAACGATTTAAAGCTTACCTATCAGCTTAAAAACCAAATGCTGCCACTCCATAAACAGACTCAAAATATCGTCCGCTTTACAAAAGAGCTTCTCGTTGACCTTTTAAATAACCCAGAATTTGAGCTAAGGGATGTTTCCTTTTACAGTAGCTCCGAAATACTTGAGCTTGCCTTTGATGAAATGCTATTAAAACGGGCCCTTAATAATCTGCTTATCAACGCCTTAATCCATAATAGCAAGGATACCCAGATTGCCGTTTCTGTCCAAGCTGGGGATAGCATTGCTATCATCATACAGGACAACGGCTACGGAATGACCCAAGAGGAGCTAGAGCATTTGTTTGTGAGATATTACCGAGGTGAAAATACTGCAGCAAAACCAGAAGGCTCTGGCCTAGGTATGGCAATTGCTAAACAGATTATCCAGTTACATGGCGGGAGTATCTCAGCCAAAAGTGAAAGAGGCTCGGGTACGTGTATGACCATCACGTTCCCTCTTCAAATTTAAGGTTAACTTAAGGCTGGCTAAAAGATAAAAAAAGATTGATAGCTTATAGTTTCATTATAAGTTATCAATCTTTTTTTATTGAAGAAAGTAGGTGTCTATTTGAAAATTATAATTAAGTACATCGTAAACAATGTCAGAAAACAAATACTACGGACAGCTGTAATGCTTCTATCTATCATTCTGTCCACAACTCTACTGTTTGTCTCCCTATCCATAGGTGATTCCTATGAAAGTGCACAGCTAAAAATGGCCAAGGGCTTTGCAGGACCAGCTACACTAGCAGTTTCCCGGGCCCCCGATGGGAGTGGCAACATGTCATGGATTTCAGAAAGCGAAATACCTGATACCCCATCCATCAAGGATAAGATTGGCTTTCTAACAGTCCCCGCCCTATACAAAAATGATAACTTGTTTGAGAACTTTGACTTAATCGCTGCCGACATTCAGAAATTAAATAACATTAATAAACCTATACTTCTAGATAATAGTACCCTAGAGGACTTTTCTGGAAACAGCATTATAATCACAGAAAAATTTGCAGCTAGGTATGGGCTCCAACCCAAGGATCTCCTTACCCTCAATATAGGAGGTACGGACTATGCCTTTCATATTGATGCTATTGCAGCCTATGATTCTGTATTTCTGAGGCAGACTAGAGGCTTTAATGCTTTAGTTCCTAAGGAAACGCTTTCAAGCATCCTTAATGCTTCGAAAGGCAGCAGCAAAATATATCTCCTACCTGCAGATGGCATCAACTCAAATGAGCTCCAATCAGAGCTAGCATCCCTTCTGCCAGAAAACCAATACAGCATTACGAAAATCTACGATGAGGTGCAAATTGCTTCAGAAGCTCAGCAGAAATCTCTCCCCTTCTACCTCATTAGCTTTTTCTCTCTCATTATGAGTGTTTTCATTATTTTTAGTAGCTATAAGGTCATTACCATTGAACGCTTGCCTATTATCGGTACCTTCCGTAGTATCGGGGCTACCAAAAAAGTGACAAGTCGCATCCTCTTATTAGAAAGCTTACTCTATGGCATAATAGGAGGTCTAGTGGGCATCCCCGTGGGTTATGGATTACTTCGACTGATTCTAGATGGACTAGGAAAATCCCTATCCCTAGGCATTGATATCCCTATGGTCATCAAACCCTTAAACATCTTATTGGTTTGCTTTATAGGAATAATCGCTTCTTTACTTAGTGCTTATATCCCCATTCAAAGAGCAAGTAGTCTCCCCATAAAAGATGTGGTCCTTGGTAAAGTAGAACAAAAAAATACCTCCAATAAGGCAAAGCTAGCTTTTGGTACCAGCCTTTTGGTCGCTTCTATCCTTCTCCCTCAAATCATCAGCAAAGAAAACTCTAAGCTACTTATGGCTGCAGGCGGACTCTCCCTCCTTGGGCTACTTGTTGCCATCGTTATCGTAACTCCTTTAATTGCAAATACTTTGTTTTATCTCTTAGAAGGTGTCTATGGAAAGCTGTTTGGCAATGAAGGAAAGCTAGCTGCTCGGAATATGAGAAATAATAGGAACATCCACCAGAATATAACCCTATTATTTATTAGTCTTACGGCAGTCATTGTCATCAGTACCATTACCAGTTTTGCTACTTCCTATTTAGGTGATGTATTTGCTGGAGGCACTTTAGATGGCTTTGCAAATGGTGAAATAAGCACTGAATATGTACAAATCATTCAAAGCTATGAGGGAATCGAAGCCATTACCCCCATCTATGAACTCGATCATAGCATCAGTGCAGACCATGTCCCATTTAGTCGTATGAAGGCTGTAGATGACTTAAATACCATGAGCTCCCTCCTTAATATTCAATTTGAAAACAATGAGGTAAAAGCAGAGATTTTAGATACCTTTAACAGCGGTAGGAATATCCTTATAAGCAAAGAGTGTTTGAAAAAACGAAATCTGGATGTGGGCTCTACCATCCACCTGACCTATAAAGGGAGCTCCTTCCCCTATAAAATCCTAGGTACTTTCCAGTCTCGAGGCGACAACTCAGAAGCCATCCTACCAGGCCAATGTGCAAGAAGTGATTTTGGCTTAGTCCATTATGGGATGCTAGCCTATTCTGCCTCTGACCCTGATGCCATAATGGCCCAGATTCGCAATTTGTTTGGAAGCAAATATAACTGGAGCCGTACCACAAAGGAATTCTCAGAAGACGCCTTGAAAATTATTCATTCGTTTATGTCTCCTATGAAAAAACTCACGTATTTTATCCTCTTACTTGCCGCCATTGGGGTTATTAATAACTTACTTATCAATTCTATCCAAAAAAGGCATGCCACCGCTATGTATCTCTCTGTTGGGATGAGCAAAGTACAAAATGTAAAAATGACTCTTCTAGAAGGTTTTACAGCAGGGTTAGTGGGCTCAGCATTAGGTTTATTCGTTTCTTATATGGAAATAAAGACAATCTTCACCGTAGCCGGCCCTAGAATCCCTGTAAGCCCTACCTTGAATGCAAAAGTATTTGTTATGGCGGGCTTAGCTGGTATTGGCATTACACTAATCGGCTCAGTCGTACCGATTCTAAAAGTATCAAAAATGAAGCTTATTGAAGAAATAAAATTTGAGTAAATAGATGGAGGCTAAGTAATGACTAATAATCTTAATGTTATCGAAGGAAGAAATCTAACCAAAGAATATCTCATGGGAGACACAGTAACCAAAGTCCTTAATGATATCTCTCTACAAATTAATCAAGGTGAGTTTGTATCGATCATGGGCCCTTCAGGCTCGGGAAAAAGTACCCTGCTCTATATCCTAGGAGGTCTAGATACTCCTACAAACGGACATGTCTTTATGGAAGGTAAAGATATTGCCACATATAACGATTATCAAAAAAGTATTATGAGGCGCAGAAACATCGGCTTTGTATTCCAGTTTTATAACCTCATCCCCAATTTGAACGTGGAAGAAAACATTTTACTTCCCATTCTCTTAGACGGCAAAAACGCCAAGGACTACCAAAAAGAGCTAAAAAGTATCCTAGAAATTGTTGGCCTTTCAAGCCGAAGGAAGCATACACCCAGAGAATTATCAGGCGGGCAACAGCAACGGGTTGCCATTGCCAGAGCACTTATCAATAATCCCGACATTATTTTGGCCGATGAGCCCACTGGAAACCTAGATAGTAGTACGGGCACCGAAATCATGAAGCTTCTTCAACAGATTAACCAACAAAAGCATAAAACCATTATCATGGTAACTCATTCCACCGATGCCTCACTATACAGTAGTCGCATCTTAAACGTAAAAGACGGCAGGCTTATTTAATATAAAAGGCGAACACCTCGTATTTACTCTACTTGGTATTCGCCTCTTCTTCTACATAGGCTTTGACTATTATTTTCTAAAAAGCTAGTTACTTTAAAGCTAATATCTCTTCTTTAGATAATTGAGTTACCTTTACTATCTGCTCTACTTCCATACCTATTTCTAGTAGGTTTTTAGCCACTTCTAAGGCTTTTGTACGTTCTCCTTGTTCTATTCCTTGTTCTATTCCTTTTTCCATTCCTTCTTCAAATTTCAGGCGATCACGTTCTAAAAGTGTCATGTACTCCACCTCCATTTTTTGATCTTGTTTTACTGCTACTACCTTTTCATGAATCGTTTTCACTAGATTGCTCTTTGTATGAGCCACATAGTCATCATTTGAGTTTTGAATATAGCCTAGGAATTCAAGCATTTCCTCATCTACATCTGCCATTGTTCCTTCAGTATTTAGAAATACCTTGTTCATCTCATCCTCTAGTAAACGAACCTAAAAAGGCAATAACCTTGTATTCCTTAGATCCGGTTATTGCCTTTTATTTGAGTTAATTTTTAGCTTATTTGATCTTGACTAATCTAATAGTTTTCCTTCCTCATAACTTAACTCTAAGTATTGAGGTGTCATATAATAAACTGCTATGTTGTAATTATCAATATACTGAGCAAGCCAAGAATGATAGACCTCTATTATCTTTTCTACTACCTCATCTTTGATTAAACTCTCAATAAGT
>JAEYNQ010000203.1 GCA_023412455.1 Bacillota bacterium | reverse complement strand
AAAACCCCTTACTTCTTCTCAGTAGGCCTGAAAAGAAGTAAGGGGTTTCGATGATTTTAAGAAGCAACTTATTATTATGAAGCAAAGCCGTAATAACTATGGCTCCAGAAAGATTAAAAAAGACCTTGCTAAGCAAGAGAAGATTGTATCCCACAGAAAATTTGGGATGTCCATTTGGTGCTTTCTGCTCTTAGGAGTATTAATGTTAAACACCAAAATAAACCATTGCAGCAAAGGCAAACCCTATTATTATACCTATCCGTGCTGGCACATGCTTTTTTCCATAAATAATAGCCTGTATAATACACATAAGTAACATGCCGCCTGCGAAAACATATGAAATAATCCTTTGTAAGCTATAACCTTTATAAATAAACAATGCTACAAGGAGTGCAATGACACCTAACATCATTGACCCTATAATTTTATTCATCCAAGCTCTATTACTGGCAAATGGTGGGAAATCTCCATGAAATTTCTTAGCAGTCAATAAACCTTTACCACTTGCTGTATTAGCTAAAAAAAATGAATTCGCTCCTATTTCAATACAACCCACAATAAACATAACCCACATTGTAATTCTCATTATCAATCCCCTCATATTTGACTATTTTTTTAGCCTAGAAATAAACCTTATCCTATCTTTATCAGTAGGAATACCATTATTAACGACTTGCCATTCTCCATTTTGAAATACTTCATATTGTTCAAAAGCACAAGGTAACCCTTTTGCAGTAGCTATGTCACTGCTATCCATAAGCTGAAAATGCAAATGTGGGGCAAAAGAATTACCTGAATGACCCACTTTACCAATAACTTCACCTCTTTTTATCCTTTCGCCTACTGTAACTTGAATAGACCCATTTTGAAGATGGCATAACGCAGCATATACATTATCTTTGCATTTTATAATGACGTAGTTGCCTGCAACAGATTGTACATCATCTTTTGTGGGCTCGAAATAATGCGCATTTTTATAGGCATTAGCCATATCTGATGGCAAATTCGTTCGTTCGCGTTCTTTATAACCATCCTTCGCCTGAATAACTACCCCATCACAAGGCGCATATATCTCTTGCCCCCAGCAATAATAATTATCTAAGGAAACACCAAAAAGAAGATATTGTACCAAGCTAACACGATAGGCAGGCCAACCCTTTCTTTTCCAATCTACTTGTATAAAGTCATAAGCATATCTTGTCCCTAGCTGGTCTGTTCCGTGACTGGGTATCTTTGTTCCGGGTGTATTAGGAGAGAGCCACTCTCCCCTTAAAGGAAACTCTACAATAATTGGCTCACGCATTCCATCACTCCTATCTGTCCATCCCGTACCTACATCATTAAAAAGGAATAAGCCTACAACAACAAATACCAGCATAATACTTTTTCTATTCCACATTACATCACTCACTTTACCCCTTATTCAGTACTTGTCACATAAAAAAGTTTTTTAAGCTCCTCCAAGTATTCATCAAGTGTTAAAAGGATACGTTCATAATCTATATTTGAAGCTTGTGCGTTTCGCATAGTGCTCACTATTTGATTAGTAAAACCTATATTAGTCCAAAGAATAAATTGCTTACATTTTTCAATATCCAAATCCTTTCTAAACTTAGAAATATCCACCCTATCAAATATTTGTCTATCACATGATGCTTGCTTCTTGTTGGCCCTATTCTCAAGTTCTTTGTTGACTTCCTCAGATTTTGTAACGGTAGAAAGTTTGCTAAACTCAAAAATCCATGGATACTGCTCGAGTAACTCCATTTGAAGAAGATAGGATTGACGTAGCCTTTTAAAAAGATCTCCTTCCGTAAAATCCATTTTCATAAAGTATTCGTTATTAAGAAGTCCCGTAAAATAGTCACACACGAACAGAAAAAGTTCCTGCTTATTATTTACGTAATGAAACATAAGAGCCTTAGAAATTCCTGCTTCTTTTGCAATTACATTTGTTGAAGCATTGTCAAATCCTCTTAGTACAAATTCTTTCAATGCCGCATTCAAGATAGCATCTCGTCTTTCTGGGGCTAAATCTAATAATCTTATAGACATTTTTAATACTCCTTTGACTATCTCACTTAACATTTACCTTTTAGGTCAATATTATTCTATCATCATTTACCTAATAGGTAAATGATATATTGTAAATATATTCAAATAATTTTACTAGATTTGATATACTTGCCGTTCTCTTCAACAATTACTTCATATATGTACTGTTCCTGGCCTATGTCGACTACTAAATGATGTTGCCCTTCTCCTAACCAAGGATAAAATCTCCCTAGATCATCTGTTGTCACTTCAAACTTCTCTTCTGATTGAATAGAATAAGTTATTTCTGTATTATAAAAGCTGTCTCTATAACAACTAAGTTACAGACTCCTCTACATTTTAACTTTCTTTTTGGTCCTCTCTTCTTTTCTATAATCTAAAAAGGCTGTCTCACTCATTCAAGTATACTCCCTTTTAAATAAGCCAATAAGTTTACTTAAAAGGGAATATACCCTACTAGTGAAACAGCCTTTTTTGAATTCTAAGCTTACTGAATTCTATACTATGCTCATTTTACTACCTTAATTATATTGCTATAAAAGCCTTTTTCTCTGTCAGTAACTTGTTCAAGTTCTCCGTTTTGAATGAAAAATTTAATCCTCTTAGCAATAAAAACATCTCCTGTGG
>JAEYNQ010000155.1 GCA_023412455.1 Bacillota bacterium | reverse complement strand
GGTGCCAGTACGCAAGAAGCTAGTAATGCCATGTACCAATTAACACAAGCTATGGCGTCAGGTAGACTACAAGGCGATGAGTATCGTTCAATTATTGAGAATGCGCCTATGCTTGCAAATGCTATTGCTGAGTATTGTGGTATCTCACGTGGCGAATTAAAGGAACTAGCTAGTGATGGTGCCATCAGTGCAGATATTATTAAAGCATCAGTATTTAAAATGGCTGGCGATGTAGAAGAAAGATTTAAGACTCTTCCAACTACATTTGGTGATGTTTGGACAATGATTAAAAATACTGGAATACAGCAATTTTCTAGCTTAATGCAAAAGGTAAACGGATTTCTAAATTCTGCCACAGGTCAAAACATGGTAAATGGAATATCGAGCGCTATTGGTACTATGGCGATGGTATTAGGTGTAGTTTTCGATATGGTCATGGAAGTAGCTAATTTCTTCTCGAATAATTGGTCTATCATAGAACCTATTATCTGGGGAATTGTAGCGGCAATGATTGTCTATAACGCTACGATGGGCATAGGATGGCTAAATACAATTAAAAGTACAGCTGCACTAGTGGCTAAAACCGTAGTTGATTGGGCAGAAACAGCAGCTATTCTAGCACTAACAATAGCTCAACAAGGACTTAATGCTGCACTTGCTATGTGCCCGATTACATGGATAATTGTAGCAATTATTATGCTTATAGCCATCTTTTATGCTGTAATTGGTGCTATTAATCAATTTGCTGGTACATCTATTAGTGCTACAGGGGTTATAGTTGGTGCCTTTTTTGTTGCTTGCACATTCATAAGTAATTTGTTTATGGGTTTACTAGAACTAGTGTTTGGAATTATAGAATACTTCTACAATACTTTTATAACTTTTGGTAACTTTCTTGGGAATGTATTTAATGATCCTATAGGGGCTATTATTAATCTGTTTGCAGATTTAGCAGACAATGTCCTTGGCGTATTAGAAAAGATAGCTTCTGCTATGGATTTTATATTTGGCTCAAACTTTGCTAGTACTGTTTCAGGATGGAGAGATGGATTGAAAACAATGGCTGAAACTGCAGTGCAAGAGTATGGTAATGGCACATACAAAGACAGACTATCTGAACTAAATATTGATGAAGCTTTAGCGGGTTTAGGTGTTAATCTTGAAAGAACAAGTTATTCAAATGCATATGATGCTGGATATTGGGCTGGCGAACAACTTGATAATAAGGTTTCAGGGCTATTAAATCCAAGCTTTGATACTTCTAACATGGGATTTGATTATGGTTCTATGGGACAGAACTTAGACAATATAGCTGGAGATACTGGGAAAATGTCAGATAGCTTAAATACATCTGAGGAAGATCTAAAGTATCTTAGGGATATTGCAGAACAGGAAGCTGTTAATAGATTTACTACAGCAGAAATAAAGGTTGAAATGACTAACAATAATAAGATTAGCAAAGATACCGATTTTGACGGTGTTGTATCACATCTTGAAAGTGTACTTTATGAAAAAATGGTGGCAGCTGCTGAGGGAATTCATGATTAAAAATTATAAAATAAAAGGAGAAGATGAAGTATGTATACATCAACACAAGAACAAAAAGAGAAGTATTTAGGATTAATTAATGGCCCATTAGGCTTAATGGATGGAATGATTAAAGAGGTAAGCAATATCCTATTGTCTTATGCAAAGTCTTTCTATGATTTTCAAAAGAATATTATTACATATGATTATCACATGAAGAGAATTGGAGAAACAAAGGAAAAGCTCATGCAGCTATCTCAAGAAACATTTACTAGCATGACAACTGAGTATAGGAAGATAAAAGAAAACTATTTGAAAGAGTGCTTCCCAATAACAGAAACTACAGATCAACTAGAATTGAATTTTGTAAGTAAAGAGCTTGAAGTAATGAATCGCGAAGAACTAGAAGAATTCTACAAAGCAAATTATCTTGATAAAAATAAGGTAAGGTTATTCGATATTGAGGCAAAAAGACGATCAAGATTAAATACAACTGAAGCAAAAGCTGAATTTATCTTTTTAATGCAGTTAAAGGACAGCATTGGGATTGAGGATATTGTGATTAAGACATACGATAACAGAATTAAATTTATTGATGGTTGTAGACAGCTTTCAGGAGATACCATTTGCATTATTAAGGGCATTGGCTCAGATGGGGAGCTGATTCCAAGCTTAACATCATGTGATAAGGTTATAAAATCTGCTCAAGACAAATGTGCATTCGGTAGACCAAGTGATATTAATGTATTGGATTTAATTGATTAATAGGTGAGGTGAAAAGAAATGACTGTAGATAGAAAAAGAGTGAGTTTTACATACGATAGTGAGTTGCAAAAAGTAACAACTACATGGTTTGGCAATATGGCAGTTAAGAATAATGGAGAAAGTGCTTTACAGGAACCAACATTAGAAGTGTTGGAACATAATGGTATAGTGTTGGAAGCTGCTAAAGAGTGCCTTGAAGAGATGTTAGCATTTGTTAATACTGCAATAGAGAATAATTAATAATAGGCTCCTATGTGCTCACATATTGAGTGTGTGGGAGCTTGTTTAATAGAGGGTGATTTATACATGAATAAGTTAGATAGGCTAGAGAAGCAGGTAAAAGCTATACAGAAACATAAAGAAAGTGGTGTGCACATTATAGAGGGTGGATATTGCTATTCATGCAAAGGTGAATGTAGATATATGAATAATGATAATGCTACTAAGATTATTGATGATATATCAGTTATTAATATAGATATTCCACATAATGGCTTTGCAAATGCGCCAACCAGCACATTAGAAAAGATAGCTAACATGAAAGAGGGTGAAGCTGATGGAGCAGAAAAAGAAAATCAAATTAAAACTAGATAATCCTAATAATATCAGGAAGAGTTTGGCCAAGATTAGTAATATGGTAGCAAATGGGGATATTCCTACAGGGCAAGCAAATACGGTTATCTTAGCTTGCAATGCAATCTTAGGTAGTATTAGGGCGGATGAACAGGAAAAGAAAATCAGAGAGCTTCAGGAGCTACTTGAAAATATTCAAGAGGATAGGAAGGTGTGATATATGGCACTTATAGATAGGTTGTTAAAGAAAGCTTATAGGCTAGCATGCGATATTATAGAAAATATGAGTTCAGATAATTTGGATGAATTTATAGAAGCATTAGGATTCAATCCTAAAGATTACGAGATACTCTCTAATGATGTTGTAGTAGGCTATGACGATATGAAGGCGCTAGCTGCTGCATGTGGTGTGTGGGACGAATAAGGCGGTCAATTTAGACCGTCTTTAAATATAAAATAGGTGGTGAATATTGTGACTAATGAAGAGTTAGTGAGATTATATCAAGATGGAGATAGTAAAGCCTTAGAGAAGCTTATAGAAGAAAATAAGGGGTTTATATACAAGGTATCTATGAAGTTCTATACTGGACGTGATCATGCAATAGATCAAGAGGATTTAGTCCAGGAGGGGCGAATAGGTTTAATAGTAGCATCTGAGAAGTATGATATTAATGGAGACGTTCCATTTGTTTCATATGCGTATTACTGGATATATCAGAAGATGTATAGGTTTATGTACCCTAAAAGAAACATGGTCAATTCTACGCTTAAATTCGTTAGCCTTAATACACCTATTGGAGAAGATGGAGATATGGAACTAGGGGACACATTGGGAGAAGAGCAGGAAGAGTTCTGCAGTGTAGAAGAAAGTATTTATCATCAACAGCTTAATGAGGAGCTGCACCAAGCAATGGATGAATATTTGAACGAGCAGCAGAGAAGAGTTATATTTATGAGATATGGATTTAATTGCAGAATACATACACTAGAACAAGCAGGGGAAGTTATAGGAGTTACTAGGCAAAGAGTTAAGGCAATAGAAGATAAGAGTATGAGACTTATACGTGCCAGCCGATGGGGAAAAATGAAGATGCTAGAGAAGAAAATAGAGTTCGGGGAGTGGTGGAGACAATGAGAAAAAAAGAAGATGAAGTTAAAACTAGGGTAGGGCATAGAGCTTTACCTTTTTTACTTATAAAAGACGAATTTTTTTATGGTCAGTATGTATAGTTATCTCCGATATGATACCCATTCATGAAAGTATACTTATTATAAAAGCCTGGTATGTCAGATGCATCAAGTAAAGGGATGTTTTCATGTATTCCTAATTCACACGCCCTTTTTAATCCTAGGCAAATCAGATAGGTAGCTAGTCCCATGTGTCGGTAAGAAGGATTGGTAAATACAGTACGTAGCCTCAATATGGAAGATTCTTTATGAAATATGGCACAGGCTGTTGCTTTTTTAGGGGATGTGTTCATGAGTTCTTCCGCTGTGCCAGCTGGCCAAACATAATATTCATAAGCGAATGGAGTGTCTCTTGCAATCAAAATTAGGTTATTTTCAAGTAAAGTTTTTTCACCATTTGAAAAATCATATGGCTTGCCCTTATATTTTACTGAGTAGGTATTATTCATATAAAATCACAGCCTTTTTGTTTGATTATAAGGTTACTGGTATAAAAAGACTGTCGAAAATGGAGAGCTAAAAAATAAGAATTTGCATATGCAGAGTAGAGAGGAAAAACGTAGATTTGTTTAAAATGATATAGAACATATGTTTGGTACGTGGTATAATTAATATACGAACATTAGTTCCTAATAGTAGTAAATATATTAATATGTTATAATATTATGAAAATTAGGAAAAGGGTGTTGTTATGAGTACAAATAAGCGAAAAGTTGTATATTATAGTATTTGTTTTACTAAAAGAGAAAATAGCGAAATACAAGTTGAACCATTTTTTTGCAAGGATAGATTTGTGGATTTCATAAACTATTTGCGAACACTTAGCCATGCAGATGCATTAAAAGATAAAAAGTCTCAAAACAAAGCAATATCTATAGAAAACCTAGATTTTGTTGATCAAAGCAAACCTAGAATTAAATTAATCATGAAATCATGCAAGTATAATCATAGTCCTAATTATATGTCAAGCAGAGATGGAAGTGAACGAGAAAGTGATAAGAAACTAGATGAAGGTGAAAAGGAGCTTACTCATATATGCGGAATTGTTAATGAGGAAGAAGTATTTCTGGTTATGGAAGAACGTAAAACAGCTATAGGAATTACGATGTTAATAGAATATTTAAACTGGTTGTATAAAAAATATTTAATTGCACGAAACTTAGAATACGATCATAAAATTATATATGCTTCTATTCCTGATGATGATTTCTTACAATCATTGAATAAGTTTGAAAGAGTAACTTTTGCTGATGTTATAATGGATAAAGAAATTATAGGAAGCGAAGGGTTAGGGCTTGTGGAAGAAGGGTCTGATTTAATACGAGAAGAGGTTAATGTTACAATTAAGTCAACACCTAAACAATCATTACCAATTAGAGTTCTTAAAGGTGTCTACCAGAGGTTTACTTCAGAAGGAAGTAAGATTAGAAGGATAAGGGTGTATGGAAAAGACAATTCTCGAGCTGATTTAAAAATAGACACCAATTTTTTCAAAAAAATTAGATATATAGATGTTCAGCTAGATATTGATGGTACGGTTAAATCAAGTGATATGATAGAAAAATTGAGTTCGTTATTAGAATGAATAAGATAAGGTGGTGAGTAGAGTGAGAAATAGAGGTGATTTTCTATATTTAGGTAAGCTTATATATGGAGAATGGTTAATACCTATAGTACATTATTATAAGGTGATTAAGAAGAATGAGATGTTCTTTGAAGTTATTAGTCCTGCACTAATAGCAGCTCTTGCAACATACTTCTATACCATTAATAATAATGTTATTATTGCGATAAATAAACTAGAAGAAATGCTGCCCAATGTACTAGCTATTTTAATAGGATTTACAATATCTTGTATTGCTATGCTCACATCTGCTGATCTAAATCAAATACCTGCATTAAAAACTGAAACAGATAGAAAAATAAAACATAATGAAAAAATAACTCTTCATAGATTAATGTTAATAAATTTTACGTATAGCTTAATAATCCAAGTGTTTTTCTTAATAGGTATATTTGTATCAGCATATTTAGTTAGTATGGTTGAGTCAAATATTTTATATCACATAATATTAGTTATTGAGGTTTATGCAACAATCCATGTGTTACTTATATTGGTTCGAATGATAACAAATTTGTATTGTATATATATAAAACCAAGATAAAAGAATATTTTTAAATAGGATCAGGTGCATTCTTGGTCCTGTTTTTATATAACATAGGGGTGGATAAAGTGAAGGTTAAATTTATTGGGAAAACAGAATCTTCAACGCTTACAAATGGTGAAATATATGATGTTCTATCAGTTGAGAGTGGATGGTATAGGATAGTTGATAAGACAAAAGAAGATTATCTTTACCAACCAGAATTATTTGAGATAGTAGAGGAATAAATAAAAAGATGTATTGTAATTGAAGAAGTGAAAGAATAATAAGTTTTATAGAGAGAAAGGTATTCATTTAGGTTGCAACAGGGTTGCAGTAAAATAAAAAAGTTGCAGTAGGATATTTTTGAATATAAGTATAAAAATCAATACAACCCTTGATTATCAATAAAGTTAATAAATGATAGTATGATAAAAATAAGTACTCTCACTAATCAGAATGTCGTGGGTTCGAATCCTACCGCATGCGTAAATAAAAGAAGGAATCTGTTGCTCTAGCGAGGATTTCTTCTTTTATTATTAGAGAATATATAGATGGCCCTTAAGTACAGAACAAGGTACTTAAGGGCTATTTTTGTAGGATTCAAATAAAGTTAAAAAGTCTAAAATATGTTACCTATAAAGGTAATTGAATAAGTAGTGTAAGGCTGATTTATTAGTATTTTTTATAGAATACTGTAGATTATTAAAAGTACATTATGTTAATATATAAAGCACATGATAATATATAATTGAAGGAGAACAATAGCATGAAGCAAAACAATAGAGAAGGAAATCCTTTTGCACTTTTGCCATTAGGTGTGTTCCTTGTATTATTCTTGGGTGTAGGAATACTAACTAATGATTTTTATAAGATGCCTGTGCTAGTAGCATTTATGGCGGCTACTGCTGTAGCACTGATGCTTAATAGGAAAGAATCACTAAATAAAAAACTTGAAGCATTTTGTAAAGGGGCAGGTCATAGCGATATTATGATGATGTGTCTCATCTTCATTCTTGCAGGGGCTTTTGCAAATGTAGCTAAGGCAATGGGAGGGGTAGAGG
>JAEYNQ010000125.1 GCA_023412455.1 Bacillota bacterium | reverse complement strand
ACATAATGCGGCCACCGCCACCGCCACCACCGCCTTGCATTTGTTGTACAAAGAAGACCATGATAAAAATAAACATACCCACTATAAGTACAATTTGCATAATAGGTAAGAATAGGCTAGGCTGTGTTTGCTTTGTTTCAAATATAAAACTAGCCCTTACATCTTCTGGTAAATTCTGATATAAGCTGAGAAATACGCTAGGTATCACATCAATATTGCTCACTTGTCCTGACTTACTAACAACCTTTGCATAACCTTCTGATAGATCTACAGTAATTTTTTCAATTTGCTTGTTATCAATGGCCTCAAATACTTGACTATATGATAGGGATGTACTTGTCTGAGAGGTGTCTCTATTAGTCCCATAGAATACTACTAAGAACAATAACCCCACGATAATAAGGTACAAATAGGTGCCCTTAAATTTTTTCTTCAAATCCCATTTCCTCCTTCCATTTTCTCTTACTCTGTTATCCTCTATTGACAGCTATATAAGGTAAATTTCTATAGTATTGTTTATAATCTAAACCATAGCCAATAACAAATTCATTCCCAATAGGGAAACCAGTATAGCTTACTTCTACATTACTGATACGTTCTTCTTTTTTATCAAGTAATGTACAAATTTTGATGCTTGCAGGTTTTCTTTCACTTAAAATATTGCTTAGATACTGAAGTGTTCGCCCAGAATCAATAATATCTTCCACAATTAATATATGTCTGCCTTCAATGGGTTCATCTAAATCTTTAACAATTTTAACGACTCCACTACTTCTGTACTCATCGCCATAACTAGAGACTACCATAAATTCCATTTTCATAGGCACATCAATATATTTTACTAAATCCGCCATAAACATGACGCCACCTTTAAGTACACAAAGTACTACAATTTCTTTGCCCTCATAATCTTTGGTAATTTCCGCTCCTAATTCCTTAATACGTTTTTGTAAATCCGCTTCTGATATGAGCGTTTCTAAATTTAACATACTACCTCCTACGATTCATCCATCTGCACTTTTATTTCTAACACCTCTAGCGTTGATTCAGTAATATAGTAATTCGTATTTAACCTGCCTCCCACTACCCATATAACTTCCTGCCCTTGGGTAATAAGTGGTATATTGTCTCTTCTTTCATTAGGAACTTTATCCTCAACGAATAATTTTTTAAGTTTTTTTGTTCCACCTGTTGTAACAATATAATCCTTTGGCTGTCTTGTACGGATTTGCAAGCTGTCTTTTATTTTACCATAATCAATATATTTAGTATACATCTTTTCATTTTTTAGCTCAATGGTTTCTTTTTCTACTTTTGTCAAGAAAACTGTTATTTTGGCAGAACTTAGAGTATTTATCCCTAAGTGTAATCTTTCCAGTAAACTACTACCCTCACTCTCTTGCTTTTTGTGCTGAAGGAGGAGCTTGTCATATTGTCTACTAGCCATTAGTCCATACGGTAAATGAACACACCGACCTGTTTGCTGAGCCATTAAGTTAACAATACTTTGTATATGTCTTAAGGTAATATCCTTATTACAACCTACTAAATTTTCAATCCCTAGATAGATTAAACGCTTTTGAATATAAGTGGAGGTCCTTGTTAGAAGTCCCAAATGGAATACTACTTTTTCCTCTTCTATCTTCGCAATCCGACTAAATTGCTCCTTGGCATATTCACTTAAAAAAGCTTCTTCTTCTCTGTAGAGTGTACTATGTTCAGCCAAGGTCCTTATAACATTAGGATTAATCGCATCTTGTATATAGGGTATGCATTCTAAACGAATTTTATTTCTTGTATAAAGAGGAAGGGAATTGGTAGCATCTTCCCTAAAGGGAACACTTTCTTCTTTACAATAGGTTTCAATTTCTTTTCTTTCTAAACATAATAGTGGCCTTATAATGGAAGCATTTCTAGGTAAAATACCACCTAAGCCTTTTAAATCTGTTCCTCTAAAGAAACGCATAATAAGTGTTTCTGCTTGATCATTCATATGATGGGCAGTTACTATTTTATCACCTGGATTTAATAAAGATATAAAGAAACTATAACGTTCTTTTCTTCCTGCTTCCTCTTCTGAGAGACCTTGTTCCTTTGCTAAAGCTTTTATCTGGCAATTATGTCTAAAATAAGGAAGTTTCCATCTTTGGCAAGTGGCTTCTACTAATTCTGCATCTAATTCTGCCTCTTCTCGTAGTCCATGATGTATATGGGCCACTTTTATCTGAATGTCATAAGTGCTTTGATGGGTATATAAAAAATGAAGCAACATCATGGAATCTGCCCCACCTGATACGCCCACGATGAGTGTATCCCCTTTTTCAATAAGCTTTTGCTCCTTAATAAAGTTCTTTAGCTTTTTTGCAATTCTTAATGACATGCTTTTCTCCTTGTTTCTAGGATCTTTACTTTTGTTCCTATACTTCCTATGCTTTCTATATTATAATATAAATCAAGTTTTATCACTATCCCTATTTAGAAAGGAAGACGAAAATGCCATTTATTGATTCTAAAGTAACTGTTGCCCTCACAGAGAACCAAAAAGAAAAGCTTAAAACAGAGCTTGGACAAATCATTAGTCTTATTCCAGGCAAAAGCGAAAACTATTTGATGATAGGTTTTGAGGATAATTACTCTCTCTTTTTTAAAGGAAATAAATTAGAATACGGTGCCTTTGTAGAAGTTAAGATTTTTGGCACTGCTCCTAAAGCTGCATTAGAAAAAGTTACCCAAGCCATTTGTTCTCTCTATGAAAAAGAGCTTCATATTCCTCCCAGTTCCATCTATGTGAAATATGAAGAAGTTTCCAACTGGGGTTGGAACACTATGAATTTCTAAGCAAACATTAAAGTAAGCACACTAACAATGCCGATACTACATAATATCAGGCAAACGTTTAAAAAAGCATCGATCCACTGAGACCTCCTAGAGGTCTTTTTTTTCTTAGCGCCTTCTCCTTTATCATAGGGCTTACCTTGCTTTACTAAAGAAGTGTTTTCTTTATAAGCCTTTTGTGCTTGTTTGTACTCTCTCTTATAGCCTACTGAAGGATTCTTTTTTAAATAGGTTTCAATAATATCTTCTGCATAGTAAAAAAGATTGTCAGGAATGGCTTGCTGAGGTGTATCTTTCAAAACAAAAATAGCCTTTTCAAACCAATCACTCTTTTCACCATCTAAAGTAATCTGTTTTTTCATTGGCTCCTCCTCTATAAGTCTTATTTAGAAAATTGCCAAATGTCATTCACTTTATACATGCTCTCCCACTATTCCAGAAATATTTTATCCCTATTTTTCATTTTTATCTTATTCTATTTAAGAAATCTTACTAAAGCTATCTTGGTTTTAAAACAAAAAGGACTTCTACTCCGGCAACTTCCTGCCTTGTAGAAATCCTTCTATACGCTTCCTAATTACTTATTCAAACCTTTACTTAAAGTATCTATTTTTTTTAATACTCTTTCCTTCTCAGCTCCTACAAGGGGTGTAGGTCGGTAGTCATTGACATTCTTTGCAGAGGATATGGAGCATGGAATGATTTCACTTTTTCCTGGAACAATTCCCTTATCTGTTAATTCAAAGCTTTGTTGATAAATAAAACTATCTTTGTCACTTGGATTCCTATTGCCTCCAAAGCAAAAATTGCCTAGGCTATAAACAATATTAACACCTTTATAGCTCTCCACACCTTGCACAACATGGGGATGACTACCTAATACTAAATGAGCTCCTTGATCGATAACATAATGGGCCAAATTCTTCTGGGTGGTATTAGGGTAGTATTGACGTTCTTCTCCCCAATGAAATTCCACAATCACTAAATCAGCTTTTTTCTTAGCTTCTTGGATTTGATTAGCCAGAACCTCCTTGATGGACTTATTAAAATACCATCCCTTTGCTCCAATTATAGCCACACCCACTTCATTTATGGTGCGATAGTCTATACGATCTGCTCCAAAATAACCTATCTTATTATCTTTTAATACTTTTTGCGTATCCGTGTAACCTATGGTTCCATAATCTAAGGTATGATTGTTGGCGAGATTAACGGTCTCTACACTTCCCTTTTTTAAAATCTCTACATAAGCCGGTAATCCTCTAAAGGCAAATTCCTTATCTGCAGGCTTTCCATTCATCGTAAGGGGACCCTCTAGATTAACAATGGTTAAATCATCTTTTTCAAAGATAGCCTTTACATTTTCTAAAAAGTAACTATACCCCTTCTCGTTTGCTACCCTATCAAATCGATTCCACGTACTTTGCTTAGGGTAATAGCCTAGTGTACAATCTCCTGCTGCGGATAGCGTAAGGGTTTTCTTCACTTCTTCTTTAGCTTCTTCCTGTTTAGCTTCTTCTTGTTTAGCTTCTTCTTGTTTAGCTTCTTCTTGTTGGACTTGTTCTTGGAGACCACTGCTACTGGTTTCCTCTCCCCATGTACTTATAGGAATTAACAAAATGATAGCTAGTATTATCCCCAAAAATTTTCTCTTTTTCATCGCTTTATCACCCTATCTTGTAGCCTTTTTATTCTTTGATTCTATTTTAACATATTTTCTAATTTTTCTAAAGCAAATCCCATGCTCTACTTCCAGATACGGGCTACAATAATAGTCATATCATCTTTATAGGCGTTACCTAATAAGTCCCTACTCTTCTGCATTAAATGCTCTGCCATATAAGAGGGACTCCCTGTTCCTACTTCTAAAATAAAATGTTTAAAGGTATCTTCTTTGCCCAGCAGGTCATTTTCTCCTTGCAAAAGCCCATCTGTCACCATAATAATGACATCTCCATCTTTTAATTGCTTTTTGCAAATCTCCATATCTAATTCTTTAAGCATCCCTATAGGCAAGGTTTGAGAACGTACCGTTGTAATTTCACCTTCCCTTAGGATAAAGGTAGTAGCTCCCCCCATCTTTAGGAACTCTGCCACGCCTGTATATTCATCGATCAAAGTCATGTCCATTGTAGAGAAGTTTTCTACTTCTGATTTTAAAACTAACACGGAATTAATAATGCGTAAGGTTAATTCATTTTTAAAACCAGACTCCATAAAGTTCTCTAAAAGTTCAATGGTAGCCGTACTTTCCTCCATGGCCCATTTACCACTTCCCATACCATCTGCTAAGGCCAATAAATACCTCCCTTCTTCTACTTCCATAAAACTATAAACATCCCCTGATATTTCTCCCTTTGCCTGAAAAGCTGCTCCAGCTAACACATGATAGACTTTATCTGGTTTAAACTTAAAGTAGCAGTAGCCCTCCTCTTCGTTGACCTCTTTTTTTTCTAAACCTACCTGCAAACCTAAAACGTCAGCAATTTCCTTTTTAATAGGCTCTTCTAGGTTGCTTGGTTCTTTATAATAACCTGTATAAATATGTATGCTTTCCTTACGTCCTCTATTTTCAAGGACTATAATATCTTTGGTTCGTATCCCACTGCCTTTTAAACCTTCCTTGAGTAAAGCCTCATCCTCTTTATTAAAATAAAAATCCCTGGACACTTCCTTACTGAGTCCCTCAATGCTTTCTGCTATGGCACTAAACTGTTGCCCCATGAGCTTGCGACTCTCCACCATCCGGTTCTTCCACATCCTATTTTGTTTAAATAAATCCAATTTAAATCCTAAGGTGCATGCAAAACTTTCAGGACTTATACAGCCTTTTTGAAAGGCCACTGGAATGTCTGCTGCTGTAAGTTGTCCTCTGTCCTCCATCAAACGGATCATCTCAAAAGCACATTTATACGTTCTTTCCAAATAATCCTTCCAACAAAATTCTCGCATAGAGCAAGCTTTACACATGCTTTCTCCTGTATCCTCTATAATATATTGAATATCCTTATCTTCTAAATGAACCTGTTGATCTGCTATTTTTTCAAAGGTATGACTTAGTTTATAGAAGGCTTCTGCAAAATGATTGAGTTTTTCAGTAATTACTCTTTGTACCCTTTCTAAATGCCCACTCTCTTCTTCTTCCTCTGCATAAGTAAACCAGCCAGCTAATCCAAAATAATGGGAAGGAATCAACAGGCTTATAAGAGCTGCTATCCCATAGGCACCTAATATGGGCATGTCCACAATTTTTTCATTAAAAAGTACAAACCCCATTAAAAGCCCTATCCCCATAGCAAAAATGACGCCTACTTTACCTAATATATTAAATATTCCCCCCACTAAGACAGCTATTCCGTAAATTGCTACAAATTGAGAAGGCATGTAGCCAATGACCACTAGCACTGTGCTCATAAGCAGGCCTAAGCTCACTCCAATATTACTTCCACCTAAGTAGGTCACCATAATGAGTATTAGAAAAACCACCATGTCCCTAAAATAAATGGCCTTAAAAATAGGTACCTTCACATAGAAGTCTATAATGCCTCCTATACAAAGAGTGGCTAGAAAGGCCATACTACATAATTCTTTATTATTTAAAGGCCTTCGTATACCTTTATAAATCACTTCTGTACTCAAGCTAAATATCCCCACTAACCCACAAGCAACGATTAGCTCTACTATACCTGAAAACAGCACTACCCGATTCCATTCCATCAGGAAGAGATAGGAACCATTTACTATCAAAAATGCTACTGCTGTACTCAGTACTTGCCCTTTCAAATCAAATTTTATTTTAGCCCATTCTTTGTAGGTTTCTATTACATATAAAAAACCTAATATTAATAAATACTTAAGCGCCATAGTATTCCAAAAACCTGTAGATAATACTCCCATAGCACTTGCAAGTATCCCCCATCGTCTAAGGCCCTTATCCCAGTATAGTGTGGATACAAAACAAATACCCAATGTATAGTAACTCTCCCATACATTCATCCTACTAATCAATAAGGCCATGAGTACTAATACAAACTTCAATGGTAAATTATGCTTCAATCCCTCTACTTTTATTTCTTTTTTCTCTAGTATACTTACCAAAACAATCTCTCCCTCCTACAGTACCATTAATTATACATAGGAGGGCTTCATTATTTTGTAAATATATGGAAATCTTCTTTAAAAGTTTACGACATTATCTTTTTTTACTCTGTATGCCCTATTGCTTATTTCCTACAAAAAACTAGAATCTGCTTTTAATTCTCTGCCTCATTGTCGAAACTCACCTTTTGATTTTCGTAAAAGTTTCTTTCTTCTAAAGAAAGGTTTTCTTTAAATGCCTTTTTTATATCTAAGAATTGCTCCATGTCATTTAGAAACTGAAAGAGCATGGCACGGTTTTCAAATTCCTCTCTTGAAGAGGGCAATTGACTTCCTTTAAAAGTCTCTCTTAAGTCTTCTAGTTCCTCTTGTAAAACCTCTACTGTTACTTTCCTATAGATGGATAGAGCCACATGTTCTGTAAATCGTGCTACTTTTTTAGTCTGCTCAAAGGTTTTATAAAATTTATCAAAATGTCTACGCATATAGATCACCATCTGCAGCTGCCGTTCTCTCATCTCAAAATACTTTTCATAGTGATTGACAGGTTGCATAAAATAGTTGGAATTATTTTGACTTGCTTTCTTTCTCGCTTCTTTTATCTTTTGTTCAAGCTCTTTACATCTTATCTCACCCTGTTCATCCACTTCTTGTGTCTCTAGTGCTGTTGCCATTTCTCTTATAAGATGATAAAGTTTTGTTTCAATATCTATTCGATCTTCTAAAAGTTGCTTCTCTAAATTAGGCATATGAAGATTTAAAACAAGAGCCACTCCCACCCCTATTAGCATAAGCAATATCTCATTAATAAATAAATCCACTGAAAGTTCCCCTGCAGCTAAAACATGAGTAACTAATACTGAAGCGGGTACAATCCCTTCTGTGACTTTAAATCGCAGGGCAAGAGGAATAAACATAATAATATAGAGTCCAAATACTATGGAATTAAAACCCAACAGCATAAATAATAAACCACTCAAAGTCAAAGCTATACCCGTAGCAATCAGCCGCCTTATGGCCATCGTTAGGGAGCCTCTCTTGGTGTTTTGAATGCTTAATATGGTAATAATTCCTGCTGATGCCATATAATTTAGCCCTAATAGTTGAGTCAAAATAATGGCTACTGTAGCACCTACTCCTGTCTTTAATGTGCGAAAGCCAATCCATCTGTTCATGCTCTTCCTCCCTTCTTATTATCCATCTTTTTAGTTTTATGTATCCAAAAAAGTACCCTTTACACTTTTATGCCCTTTAACTTTTTAGGCTACAACTTAAGTTATAAATAAAAAAAGCCCCACCAGTTTATGGTAAGGCTTTTACTAAATGGTCGCTATAGGGCTCGAACCTATGACCCCCTGCTTGTAAGGCAGGTGCTCTCCCAGCTGAGCTAAGCGACCAACTGGTAGCGGAAGGGGGATTTGAACCCTCGACACCACGGGTATGAACCGTGTGCTCTAGCCAACTGAGCTATTCCGCCATATGGTGCTCTCTTGAGCACTTTTTGATTATATCTTATTAGTTGTCATAATGCAAGTATTTTTTTTATTTTTTCTCCCCCTCTTATTTCCTTTTTAGTCCTCATTATTTTCCTCGTATTATCCGACTTTGTTTTTGCTATACTAATTTTATAAGATAGCCATTTATCTTATCTGATTACTTTAGCGATCTACTTCCACTAAAAAGGTGATAGTTTTATCACATCGGAGCTTATTTTTAATACCTTTATTTTAATGTGAGAACTGCCTTTAACAAGCAGTTCTCCTCTTGTTTCTTTTCGCCTTATCTCTTTATGCTAAAAGTCCCTTATCTCTCAAATCTTGTAAAATTCGGCTATTATATCGTTCAAATTCCCTTGTGCCTCGTTCTTTATCTCCTGGTATATTGGGACTATAACGAATATATTGCTGAAGTACCTCTAAGAGCTCTTCCTCTCCAGATTCATAAATTCGGACATGCCGATGTTCCCCTCTCTCATTCATACCATAATATTCTAGAAAAATGCCTCTATCATCTTGTTGTACTATAAATGTAATTTCCCATATTCTATGTGGAATATACCTCTGATTACCTGGAAAAACATCTTTATCATCAATTGTTATACGCCAAAGCTTAAATGTCTCAGAAAAAATATCACAAATCCTGCACATAAATATTTCCTCCTATACTTGAACTCATTACAGAAACAAGTATACCATACATTATTTAATAATTCTATTTTTTTTTACAATTCTAAATATTATTAGTGCAATTTCTCTTTCAAAATACTCCTTTATATTACTTTTTATATTTTTATATCTAGATTATCTTGCAGGTATTACTCATTTATTGTCATTTACTCACCATGCCTCCTAGTCCTTATTACCCAACCCCATTACCTATTTAAATCTCTCTAATAAAAAAAGGAGCTACTAGATTACACGTAGCTCCTACTCCTTTTATTCGTTTTTACCACAACATTGTTTATACTTTTTACCACTTCCACATGGGCAAGGATCATTTCTGCCTACTTTGGCTTTTTTTACAGTAGGCTTAGCGCCTAAGCTTTCATCAGAATGGTTCGTAGCTATTGGTTCAGCTACTCTTTCTCGTTTAATTTCTTTATTTACAACAATGCGCACATGGTAAAGTGCCTTTACTGTTTCCTCTTGAATGTTTTCAATCATCTCTTCAAAGATATCAAAGCTTAAGAAACGATATTCTACAAGTGGGTCTCTTTGCCCATAAGCTTGTAAGTTAATACCTTGTTTCATTTGATCCATATTATCTAAGTGATCCATCCATTTTTGATCAATCACTTTAAGAAGAATAACACGTTCAATCTCTCTAAGTTGTTCACCGATTTCTTGTTCTCTCGCTTTATAGAGATTTTCAGCTTTATCATAAAGAAGTTCCTTTAAAGAGTCTACTGTAAGCGCTTCTTGTTCTTCTTTTGTAAACTTCACATCTTCCATAGGAATAATGGTACGAAGGTGTTCCATCATACTTATGATGTCCCATTCTTCAGCATAATCAATACCATTTGTACAATTATCTACAATCTTATCAATAACAGATTTTGCCATTTCTATGACTTTATCACGAAGGTTTTCGTTTTTAAGTACTTTAAAACGTTCAGCATAGATAATCTCTCTCTGCTCATTCATGATTTTATCATATTCTAGTAAATGTTTACGTACACTGAAGTTATTACCTTCCACCTTCTTCTGTGCTCTTTCAATAGCCTTTGTAAGGATTTTGTGTTCGATAGGTTCATCATCTGGAAGGCCTAGGGCATCAAACATCTTAAGGGTTGCTTCTGGAGTAAAGAGTCTCATAAGGTCATCTTCAAGTGCTAAGTAAAAACGCGAAACACCTGGATCTCCTTGACGTCCTGAACGCCCACGAAGCTGATTATCAATACGTCTTGATTCATGACGTTCTGTACCAATAATTTTAAGGCCACCTAATTCTTGTACCCCTTGCTCAAGCTTAATATCTGTACCACGGCCTGCCATATTGGTAGCAATGGTTACTGCACCCTTTTTACCTGCTTCTGCAATAATTTCTGCTTCTTTTGCATGATATTTGGCATTAAGTACTTGGTGCTTAACCCCTTCTCTTCTAAGAAGCTTACTTAGAAGTTCAGAAGTATCAATATTAACCGTACCTACAAGTACAGGTTGTCCTGTACTATGGGCTTCTTTAATATCTTCTATAACTGCTGCAAACTTAGCTTCTTCTGTTTTGTAAACGATATCTGGTAAGTCTTTACGTTGAATAGGCATATTGGTAGGGATAACAATAACGTCCATACCATAAATATCTCTGAATTCAGCTTCTTCTGTAAGAGCTGTTCCTGTCATACCTGCTTTTTTAAGATACTTATTGAAGTAATTTTGGAAAGTAATGGTTGCTAGCGTCTGACTTTCTTTTTTAACTTCTACACCTTCTTTAGCTTCAATCGCTTGGTGAAGACCATCTGAGTAACGACGTCCATCCATTAAACGACCAGTAAATTCATCAACGATAACGATTTCACCTTCCTCGTTTACAATGTAGTCTTTTTCGATGTGCATGAGGTTATGGGCTTTAAGCGCAATGGAAATATGGTGTTGAATGTCCATGTTCTCTGGATCTGCAAGGTTTTCAAGACCAAAATACTGTTCAGCCTTCCTTACACCATCTTGAGTGAGGGTTACTGTTTTTTGTTTCTCATCAACAATAAAATCCCCTTCTTCTTCTATTTCTTCACGCATTAGGGTAGACATAGCTGTTTCTTCACCTAAAAGTTTACCTTTTTGGAGACGACGCACAAAAATATCTGCTGCTTTGTAAAGGTGTGTGGATTTAGAACCTTGTCCAGAAATGATAAGTGGTGTTCTCGCTTCATCTATAAGAACAGAGTCAACCTCATCGATTACCGCATAATTTAAATCTCTTTGAACCATCTCTTCTGCATAAAGAACCATATTATCACGAAGGTAATCAAAACCAAATTCATTATTGGTTCCATAAGTAATATCACAGTTATAGGCTTCTCTTCTTTCTGAATTGTCCATATTACTTAAGATACAACCTACACTTAAGCCTAAGAAAGTATAAAGTTCTCCCATCCATTCAGAGTCACGCTTTGCAAGATAGTCATTAACTGTAACAACATGTACCCCTTTGCCTTCTAGTGCATTTAAGTAAACAGGGAGTGTTCCTACTAAAGTTTTACCTTCCCCTGTTCTCATTTCGGCAATACGTCCATTGTGAAGGATAATGCCTCCTATAAGTTGTACTCTAAAGTGCTTCATATTAAGTACACGTGCACCAGCTTCTCTACATACTGCATAAGCTTCTGGCAGAATATCATCTAAGGTTTCACCCTTGCTGAGACGTTCTTTAAACTCACTGGTTTTCGCCTTTAATTCTTCATCTGAAAGCTTTTGCATGGCCTCATCATAAGATTCAATCTTGTCAACAATAGGCTGGATTCTCTTTAGTTCTCTCTCGGAATGAGTACCAAATATTTTCTCGATTAAGTTCAAATTTTTCACCCTCTTTTTTATTTATAGACTCTGTCAAATTCTTTATTATCACACTATGGTATAGTATCATATTCCATCTTTTGTTGTTTATTTCGCACTATCATTAAGTATAGCAAATATTGTACGCCATTACAACTAGACTATTTATCCAATTATAACCATTCTATTATAAGTAAATACAAGGATTTTTTCAAGCTTTTTTAAATTTTTATACCTCTCATCTCCTCTTCTATCCCTCTCTATCCACTTCTAAATTTTCACATAATTATCACATGATTGTCACACTCTTATCTCTTAAAGACGTTATTTTATTATTTGAAATTATGTATAAAATTTATTCTTAGGAGGTTGACTTGTGTGATTGAAGTATTGAATCTAACAAAGCAATACGGTAAACATACCGCAGTAAATAACATAAGCTTCTCTTTAAAAAAGGGGGAGATTCTAGGGTTCTTAGGGCCTAATGGGGCAGGCAAGTCCACCACAATGAACATGCTTACAGGCTATCTCTCTTCAACAAGTGGAAGTATTAAAGTAAATGGCATTGACCTTTTAGAGAATCCGGTAGAAGCCAAAAAACATATTGGTTATCTCCCTGAAATTCCACCACTTTATGTAGATATGACAGTAAATGAGTATCTAGTCTTTGTGGCAAATCTAAAAAAAGTACCTGCCAAAGAGCAAGCAGCTCACCTATCAGCCCTCATCGCCCAACTTCACTTAGAGGAAGTCCGTTATCGCCTCATCAAAAATCTTTCTAAAGGCTATAAGCAACGTGTGGGGCTGGCTCAAGCCTTAATTGGTTCTCCTGAAGTTCTTATCTTGGATGAACCTACTGTAGGTCTAGATCCTAAACAAATCATAGAAATGCGTGAACTTATTAAATCCCTTAGCCAACACCATACCATTTTATTAAGCTCACATATCTTGTCTGAGATAAGTGCTATTTGTGATCAAATTATGATCATTAATAAAGGGTCTATTGTGGCCAGTGATACACCTACTCATTTAGCTCAACTTTTTAACTCAACTTCTCATCTTACACTACGTGTGCCATCACCTTGTGATGATTTATTAGAAGCCCTTCATGCTTTACCTCAGCTTATTCAGGCAGAGGTCATAGGTTCCTTTGAAAAGAATACCTGTGATATCTCTCTGGAAATGCCAAAAGATACGGACTTACGCCCTGATATCTTTAGACTTTGTGTCCAAACCAATAAACCCATTCTGCTCCTCCAGCTAAGTAAAACTTCTCTGGAAGATATTTTCATGCAACTGACTGAAGGTGCTACGTCCTCTTCTAGCGAAGAAGACTCTCATTCACCTATTATTAATAAGAAAGAAGGTAATGTTGATGTTGACCCTTTGGAATAAAGAATTAAGAACCTACTTTACTTCTCCTATTGGTTATGTGTTTATATGCTTTTTCTTATTTATGTTTGGCCTTTATTTTATGGGAATTAATGTACTTGGGCAAAATGGAGACTACACCTATGTCTTGTCTTCCTTAACCATCTTCCTCTTTTTTGCTACACCTCTATTAACTATGCGCCTCCTCTCTGAAGAAAAGCGTACTAGGACAGATCAACTGCTTTTAACAGCTCCTATTAAAATACAAGGGATTATATTAGGAAAATTTTTAGCAGCAACTACGCTTTTAGCTATAACCTTAATTCTTACATTGATTCATCCCTTACTTTTAGCCCTTACAGGAACCATTCCAGTCTTAAAAATACTGAGTTGTTATTTAGGTTATTGGCTTCTAGGTTCTACCTTGATTGCTATTGGCCTTTTCATTTCAGCCCTTACAGAGAATCAAATTGTAGCAGCTATTAGCTCCATTGCTTGCTTTTCCTTTTTACTCTTAGCAGATGGTATGGCTTCTCTCATTCCTTCTACGAGAAGTGCCGCCCTGGTCTTTGTTCTACTATTACTTATTCTCGTTACCTTTATTATTCATTCTGCCACCTCTTCTTTCCTTATTAGTGGTTTAACAGGTAGTATAGGACTTCTGACCCTACTAGGTTGCTATTTTATAAAAGGTAATTTATTTGAAGGTCTACCTACTAAAATCTTTAAATGGTTCTCTGTTTATCAACGCTTTGATAACTTTACCAATGGTCTATTAGATGGTGGCACTATTGTTTACTATCTATCCTTTATTGGCGTCTTTTTATTTTTGACCCAACAAGCCATAGAAAAACATAGTTGGAATTAGAGAGGTGAGTAAAATGAAATTATTGAATGTAAAAACAAAAAATTTACGTTATGGTGGCTATGCAACCTTGGTTAGTCTTTTGGTTATTGCTATTGCCATTGTCATCAATATCCTTTTTTCTCATTTAAACTGGCATGTGGATTTAACCCAACAAAAAATCTATTCCCTTTCTGATAAAACAAAAGAAATTGTTAAAAAACTAGAAGTTCCTGTTTCCCTCTATGTGTTGTCTGAAGCAGGCAATGAACAAGCGGCCATTAAAGAAGTCTTGACGAAATATGATAAATTAAATGAGCAGCTTTCTATTACCTATAAAGACCCTGTTCTTTATCCTGGTTTTGTCAAAAATTATCTAGATGCCACAACCACTAGCATTCCTAATGGTTCTATTATTGTTGAAAATACAGCTACCAAAAAACATAAGATTCTCACTCCTACGGATTTCTTTAACTATAGTTATACTAATAATGGGTCTCCTTCTATTGACTCGATTATTTTAGAAGAATCCCTTACAAGTGCTATTAGCTATGTAGCTTCTGAGATAGACCATAGGGTCTATGTCACCTCTGGTCATTCAGAAGCTCCTTTGCCACCTTCACTAAATACTCTCTTTAGCAAAGCCAATTACACCCTCCAGAATCTCAACCTCTTAACTGGAGAACTAGGTGAGCCTTTGACAAGTACCTTACTTATCTACTCGCCACGTTCTGATTTTAGTGAAGATGAAATAGCTAAGATTACCCACTTCTTAAATGCTGGTGGTAAAGCCATGGTTTTTGTAGATTATGATTCACCTGAGCTGCCTCATTTTAATCAACTCTTAGATTACTATGGGATTACTCTCCAAAAAGGAATCATCGTAGAGGCTGATAACAATTATATGCTTCCAACCTACCCTACTTACCTTCTACCTCAGATGAAGGAACATGCTATAACTGGCCCTCTCCTGACCAATAAGCTACCACTCCTTGTTCCTTTAGCCTCTGGACTTAAAATCACTGATACGAAACGGGAAGCTGTTACAGTTACTCCCCTTGTTACAAGCTCTAACAACAGTTATCTAAAAACAAACCTTGATTCTTCTACTTTAACCTTAGAAGAAGGGGATATCCAAGGACCTATCACTATTGCTTGTAGTGTAGAGGAACAAAACAAACTCCAAACCGATACGCCTGTTACAACCCGTCTACTCGTTATGGGAAATAGCTATTTTGCTGATGCTAGCAAAACGAGTCTTGAGGGAACTGGTAACTTAAACTTTATAACCAACGGTATGACCTGGTTACAAAATGATACAGCTAGTAGTTTTGCTATTGGAGCCAAATCTTTTGATAACTATGCTTTACCTCATCTTACCACCACACATCTTATCGTATTTGGCTTTATTACCGTTATCCTTATGCCTCTTATGGTTATCATTTCAGGATTAACTATGTGGTTAAGGAGGAGGAATCTTTAATGAAGAAAATAAAATCTCTTTTGTTCCTTATAGCACTCTTCATTATTCTTATAGTTCTCCTCATTTTTCAAAAAAAGGCCCCTTCCTCTTCTGATGAAACACCTTCTAGTGCCACAGCTGTTGTTAGTCTTTTAAAAAAGGATGTAAAATCTATGGAATTATCCAAGGAAGGTGCTTCCCTTATTTATCTTCCTACAGAAGAAAGTTGGACATTTTCTGAAGCTGAAAAATATCCTTTAGATGAGGCCTTACTCAATAGAAGCTGTAATAGCCTTCTAAAAATTTCTGCTTCTAAACGTTTTCAAAGTGAGGAGCTTGAGAACTTTGGTTTAAAATCCCCTTCACAAAGTATTACTTATATTCTTAATAATGGTGAAAAAATTCACTTAAACTTAGGGGATTTAACCTCTGATGGCAACTCCATCTACGGGCAAAAGTCTGGGGATGATGGGATTTACCTCCTCCCCTCTACATTAGCTTCTTATATTGTGTCAGATAAAACCAGCTTTCGCCTAAAGGAACTGGCTTCCATTGACTATCAGACCCTTACTCACTTTATAGCTTCTGGTAAGGACTTAGAGACTTTTGATATTAAAGCAGAGACAGATTCCAATGCCTTTATTTCCTCTTATATCGCTGAAACACCACGAGGACCTATTCGTGTTGATAGTACAGCGTTTACCCGTCTTCTCCAAAAGCTTCCTACAAGCCTTCAGGTGAGCCAATTTGTTGCGGATAATGTGACAGACCTGACCCCATATGGGCTTGCTGAACCTAGGTTAAGGCTTTTTATAGAAAATGCCATCCCTGCTACAGAAGCCGGGGCTTCTACTCAAAACCAACTCACTCCTGAACCTACCCTCACTACCTTAGACTATCTATGGGGCAATGAAACAGAGAATGGTGAAATCTACTTTATGGAAAAGGGTGGCTCTAGCGTTTATACAATGGCTAGCCATGAAATAACTTCCTTTATACAAGACTTAAACTTCTTTCAACTCATAAGTAAACAACCTGCCTTTGTAAACCTTGATCTGATCACAGATGTTACCCTGAACTTTGGAACTGAAAATTACAAGTTAAGCCTAAGTGAAGAGCCTAAGACTTCCTCTGCTGAAAAAGAAGAACCTCAGGTCATTTATACTATCAACGAAAAGTCCGTTGAAGAAAAAACTTTTAAGGAAATTTATCGTAATCTTATTAGCTTATCGGCGCCTACTTTACTAGAAGGCCCTCAAGCAACGGATTCCCCAGAGTTACAAATTATCTTTACGTTAAAGGATGGAACTACTAAAGAAGTTACCTTCTATTCTTACAATCCTCACTATTACAGTTGCAATCTTTATGATACCTTCTGGGGTGGCTGTGATATTAAAACCATCACCTACCTCCAGGAGCTTCTAAAAAAAGCCCTTGCCTAACTAAATAAAAACCCCTAAGTCACCATGTCGTGTTCTTAGGGGTTTTTATTTATCTATGCTTTGTGTAAGCTGCATCTTTTTACCTCATTTGTTTTTAATTTTATGAAAGCCCATAAGCTTTTAATACTTTTCCCATTTTTCCATCTGGAGTGGGCTGTGGTTCTTGGTCATTTAATACCATTTGTCTGATGACGATGCCATCTTGTATAACTAGCATCATTCGACTACCATCCTCATTCATAACTACCTTCGTATGCATACTCCTATCATCATGATTATCCAATGGCCTTACTATACTAGGTCCCTCTACCTTTTTCACCACCTTAAGCTTATCATTCAAGGTTGCATCAAAAGATTTTTTATCCGTTGTTTTTTTAGTAAATCCTACACTCTCTGTTAGGTGATAGGAATTCACAACGCTTGTTAGCATGTTCATCATGCTCCTCACCTCCTTATTAACTTTTAAGTTTTTCTATCCATCTCTCTCTCACTTCCTTTCTTTGTTCTATTTATACTTTATATCGGCATTTCCCATTAAAACTTTATATAATCTTCTGATTTCTTATGTTTATATAAAAAAATAAGCTACGATCCTCCATACGCTTCAGATCGTAGCTTACTCTATAACCCTTAGTCGAAAGTAGGCTCGATCAGACCATAGGTTCCATTTTTACGTTTGTAAACAACATTGACTTCTTCTGTCTCACTATCTAAGTATACGAAGAAATTATGTCCTACTAATTCCATTTGCATAATTGCTTCTTCAGCATCCATAGGCTTAATCGCAAATGTCTTTCTACGATCAATCTTTATTGTCACATCATCTTCTTGTTTCCCTTCATTCAAAAAACTAGGTGTAAACTGTAAAGAGCCTGTGCTTCTATGTTTACTTCTTAACTTGTTTTTAAATTTATTAACTTGTTTTTCTATAACTTCTACGGCATCATCCATAATATTATACATATTTCTGCCTTCTACTTCAGCACGAAGAACAGTGCCATTAAAGGGGATAGTGATTTCAATAACATGGCTAAGCTTTTCAACAATTAAAGTAACCTGAGCCTCTACATTGTCATTGAAGTACTTATCTAATTTTTGCATCTTTTCTGCTACTGCATTTTCTAGTGCAGCTGTAAGTTCAATATTTTTTCCACTAATGTTGTATTTCATATGCATCTCTCCTCTCAATTAGCTTACTGATTCTTTCTAGATAAGCTAATTATATATTATATATTCGAGAAAAGTTACGAATTTCCTTTTTTTACACAAAAAATTTATACTTTGTTACACTTTATAATAAAGTGTAACATTTTTTGTCGCCTTACAACTCATCCCACATCATCAACTTTATTCATCTTGCTCTTTTATAAGTTTATTAAAAAGTTGTATTTGCTTACTCCTTAACAATTTAAAAAGTGGTACGCCAGCAATGGTCATAACGACAAACTCACCAATTCCTACTTGTAACATGGTTAAGGCAAGAGGTAGTTCAAAAAGTTTATTTAACAGGACCCCTATCATAATGGCATTAATAAGTGTAGGCCAAATAGAAGCGATCCAGATGCCTAACTTGCTATGTTTCATCCATCTGCCTGTTAGGGCCATTAAAATCACACTGATCAGTGTGGCCAATGTCCCTACTATTGCATCTAAAGCACCATTGGGGCCTAATAAATTAGCAATTAAGCAACCTAAGGTAAGTCCTGGGATATAAAAGGGATCAAAAAAAGCAAAGAGTGTCATTACTTCTGAGATTCTAAACTGGATGTTGCCATAGCTCATAAAGGCAAAAAGTAAGGTCAGTACAACATAGATGGCTGCAATAGTAGCGGTTTTTACAATTTTGTGTGTGGTCATTTTCATTTCTATCCCTCTCTTAATCTTTTATTTTGCATAGCAAGAGAAGCAAAAAAATCGTAGGTTTTCACCTACGATATACATACTTAGTTAAACTAGGCTACTTCTTAAGTGTAGCTAGCTTACAGATACCGTAGTTTTGTTTAACGACAGGAGGCTTTCGAACTGTCTATGCAATTTTACTTTGCAAGTATATCGCGTTTTATTAAATTATGCAAGCTTCAATTGAGTTGTTATTTTACTTTACCTGGCTATTGTCACTTGCTGCCTAGCATGCATATATTCCGACAGTACAACCCCCATCATAATTAAGGTGGCTCCTATTACTGTATAAACCGTAAGCACTTCTTTAAAAAATAGAATAGAAAATAGGGTACCGAATACAGATTCCATACATAATATAATGGCTGCTCGGGGGGCAGAAGTATACTTTTGCCCTACTGTTTGGAATAAAAAAGCAATACATGTACTAAAAATACCTAAGTAGAGAATAGGTACTAACAGCTCTAAGCTTATGGCTTTGGGTGCCGTCTCAAAAGGAATAGCTATGACAAAACCCAATATACTGCATACCACCATTTGAATAACTGTGAGTCGAATAGGTTCCACCTTTTTAGAAAAATGGCCTGTTAAAGTGATGTGCGCAGCAAAACCAACAGCCCCTAATACACCTAATAGCTCTCCCCCACCTATACTAAGCCCATGAGCTGCATTAAAGTTTAAAAAAGCAAAGCCTACCACAGCAATAAAACTAGCCACTATGTTATATTTTTTTATAGTTTCTTTAAAAACAAGCCTTACCAAAAAGGGCACCATAATCACATTCAGGGCCGTTAAAAAAGCTAACTTACTCATTTCTAAGTAAATGGCTCCTGTTGTTTGAAGAGCAAAGCCTGAAAAAAGAAAGAGCCCTACTAGGCTACCATATCGGATCTCCACCCTGGTGATTCCCTTTAATTTTTTCCAAAAGACTAGAATTAATAGTCCACTGGCAATAGCAAAACGAATCCCTATCATATAAAAAGGAGAAAGCGTATTCAAGGATTCCTTTACTCCTATAAAGCCACCTCCCCAAACTAAGGCTGCTATAAAAAGTAATATGTCTCCTACCCATGCTGGTATCTTTTTACCACTATTCATCATTTATCTTCCACCTTTCCCAAATAGCTCGATCCTCATTTGATAAATCATTAAAGCGCAAGTATATCATATTATTTTTATATTATAAAGTATTATTTATAATCACTCTAATTTTAATACTCTATACTAAAAGCACCCCTTCATTCGCTACAGGAATTCCCCTCTGTACTCCCCATAGACTATAAAAAATAAGATTACCGCTTTAATATTGAGCGACAATCTTATTTTTATTTCTTCTCATGATGATACTATTTTTTAGTAAAAAGGTCTTCTACTTCTTGTAATTCTCTAAAATGGGTAAAATCAAATTGTAAGGGTGTTAACGTCACATAACCTTGGGAAAGAAAATATAAATCCACATCTTGCTCTTGTATTTTCTTCTCGGAATAAGAAAGGGTATAAATCTTTTCGCCGTTTTCATCTGTCACTTCATAACTATTATTATAAATAGACTTACCTAACTTACAAACTTTAAGTCCCTTAATATCCTGGGGTTCTTTATTAGGAAAGTTGAGATTTAGGACCCGTTGTTCCATCAGATACTTGCCATAAACCTGATTGATGATTTGTACTGTCCACTCTGCTGCCTTACTATAGTCCTCATCCTCTTTAAACCAGTCCACCTCCATGGATACAGCTAGAGCGGGTACCCCACATATGGCCCCTTCAATAGCTGCTGATACCGTTCCTGAATAAAGGATATCTATCCCACAGTTAAGCCCTCTATTAATCCCTGATACAACTAAGTCGATATTCCCTTGGCACAGGTTGAATCCCATTTGTGTGCAATCAGCAGGTGTTCCTACCACACTATATGCCTTACACCCAATTCCCTCTAAGCTTTCTTCCCTTACTCTAATAGGTGTATGCAGTGTAACGGCATGACTGGATGCACTTTTTTGTTCCCTAGGCGCTACAACAGTAACTTCATGCTCTTTTGCCAGCGCCTTAGCTAGCTCATAGATCCCTCTAGCCTCTATTCCATCGTCATTGGTAACGAGTACTCTCATGATACCCTCCTTATGAATAAACATTTTTAATTATTATACCATAAGAAGGTTAAATAAAAATCTATTTAAACTCTTTATGCCTATAAATAACCCTTCCTAAACAATAGGATATAGCATAGATAATAACTCCTATAATGGCAAGAATACCCACACCTGTTGTCCCTAGCCCTTCATTCATCCTCTGTTGTAACATCTCCCCATTCTTTTCCTGAGCTATACTCACCAAAATAAAGGAAGCTAAATACAATCCCATGATGATCATCCTACTCTTTAAAGCTCCAAAGTATAGGATAATGGGTAAAATGATACCATTATAAATAAGGGAAACAGCTAATACTGCCAAAATCAACTGAACTAACACATCAATTTGTAAGCTTTTAAATAACAACATTTTTATACTTAAGCTTATCATCATAATCAAGGTACTGATTACCGCATATAGAATAGGTGCTATATATTTAGCCGTACATATTTGACTAGGTTCTACAGGTAAAGCACTTATCCAGGCATTCATGCTATATTTTTCTTCATAAGCTAAAATACCATAATTAAAAACATAACCTATAATAATGGGTACAATAAAGAGAGTCCCTACATTGCCCCATGGTAAAAAAAAGGATCCTACTAGTGATAAAATCACCCATTTTTTTAGGGAGCTGTTAATAAAAATCCAATCCTTTAGGAGTAGTTTCTTAATACCTTCCATCATTTCCTGTTTCCTCCTTCTCTTGTCAAAGCTTTTACTTCCTTGGATAACTTTCTATGGGATAAAAACACCATAATCTCCTCAATACTTGGCTTACTATATTTGACTTCTTCTCCAAAGAGTTCATAAGCTAATTTCTTATCTTTCAAAAGTGCTTCTGCACCAAAGCTGTTTTCCTTAAACCCTAATAACTCTTTTTGAATAGCTCCTTCAAATAAGTTCTTAGGCCCTTTTACAATACAGTAATCATTGAGCAAGGTATCCTTCTCTACATCTAGCATAATCTTTCCCTCATTGATATAGACAATATAGTCTCCTGCTCTCTCTAAATCTGAAGTAATATGAGTAGAATAAAAAATGGTTACTTCTTCATTTTGGATATGCTCCATTAATATCTCTAAAATTTCATTACGGACTACAGGGTCTAGGTTAGCTGTAGGCTCATCTAATAGAATGAGTTTAGGCCGATGAGCTAAAGCCATAACCAAAGCAAATTGTTTCTTTTGGCCACTAGATAGCTCCTTATATTTCTTTTTAGGCTGTAACTTAAAAAAATGCATATAGCGCTCATAAAGCTCTTCATCCCAGGTCTTATAAAAAATAGCCAACATCTCTTTAATGGCTTTAAGGGAACTTTCTTCAGGATAGCCTATAGGTTCCCCTACATAGCCGATTTGCTCATGAATACTTTTATTATTCCCTTGGACAGGCTTCCCAAAAATCTCAATACTTCCAGCATCTAGGTGAAGCATATTTAAAATCAACTGAATAGTTGTGGTTTTACCTGCGCCATTCTCTCCAATAAAGCCTGTGATGTAGCCTTGTCGAATGCCTAGTTTCGGAATATCGAGTTTAAAATCACCTAACTGCTTTTTTACATCCGTAAATTGTATAACTTCCATCTCCTATACCTCCTCAAAAATCATTTTTAATCGTTCCTGTAGCTCTTCTAATGTCATCTCAATGCTTTTTGCAGATAGAACGACCTGTTCTAGGCGCTCTTCTATTTGACTGATTTGTAGCTCCCTTAAGAGTTCCTTATTGGCCATTGAGACATAAGTCCCTTTCCCTAAGGTGGTTGTTACAAACCCCTCCATTTCTAACTCCTCATAAGCCCTTTTTACTGTAATAATACTCACCTTAAGCTCTTTAGCCATCATACGAATAGAAGGGAGCAACTCTCCTTGCTTAAGCTCACCCTTTAAAATAAATACTTTAATCTGGGTTGCAATTTGCTCATAGAGAGGCTCTGCACTATTATTTAGTATAATGATATCCATTCTTCACCCTTCTTTCTTCGTCCTATAATCTTCTATCCGAAGCAAACCGTAACATACTGTATATATATTATATACACAGTATGTTACGGTGATTTATTAGTTTTGTCAATCCCTTTCAAGAACTTTTTAACAGCATTCCATATTTCCACCTTGTCTATTTTGCCTCTACTTTTTCTCTGTAATATATTATATAATTAGTTTATATTTGACTAATCAGAATATAACATTTATTCTAAAGACCTATGGAGGTTAAAACATGACTGCAGATAAAACGACTCACTATACAATTGGTTTTTTTACTACTGGCGTTGAACTTGAGTACTCTCATATGCTTATTCAAACCGTTATAAAAATTGCTAAAGAATACAATGTCACCTTGATTAATTTTTTAGGTGGTTCTCTTAGCCCAGAGTTCGCTCTAGAAAACTCCCAATATCAATACCAATACAACGTAGCTTTTGATTATGCCCATGTTCAAAATCTAGATGGTATCATTTTAGTTTCTGGTGTCTTATCTTCTTTTTTGACTCCTGCTGAATTTAGTAATTTTTATTCGAGGTATGCACCCCTTCCTATGGTTAGCTTAGGAACATATATTAAAAGCCTTCCTAGTGTTTATACAGATAATCGACAGGCTTTTAAAACCATTGTCTCTCATCTTATTAAAAGTCATAATCGTAGAAAAATTGCTTTTATTACAGGGCCTAGTAGTAATCGAGATGCCTTAGATCGCTATGCTGGCTATATCGATGCTCTTAACGAAAATGAACTTAATCTACAACCTGAACTGATTCAAATCGGAGATTTTACACCTCAATCTGCTGTGGATGCCATTCATGTTTTTTTAGATGAAAGAAAGCTAGACATCGATGCTATTGTCTGTGCTAACGACTCCATGGCATTAGCTGCTCTTAATGAGCTTGAGCATCGCAACATTAAAGTGCCTGAGGAGATTTCTCTAACGGGCTTCGATAACATTACTAGTGCTGCTTATTCTGTTCCTAGTCTTACTTCAATCGAGCAACCTTATGATGAATTTGCAAGGGAAGCTTTTAATACTCTTTTTGATCTTATTGCCAATAAACCTGTTACAGATAAACTTATTCCATCACGACTTATACTTCGTGAATCTTGTGGCCAGCATACCTCCACTTCGGAGGAAGAATTAAATGCCCTTAATAACCTTCATCATTTATTTGATGCTCAGATTAAACATGCTGGCAAACAAATGGAGCGTTCACAAAGTAACTTTTCTTCTTTGCGCCAAATTCTTCTACGTATGACCTCTACTATTTTCGATAAAAAAGCACAATTAGAGGCTCTCATACCTGATTTAATGACTTGTGGTATTACGTCTTGTATGATTTACCTCTATCCTAATGAAATCTTTCATAATCTATCGGACAAGTGGCAAATGCCTTCTAGCCTTTACCTCTATATGGGTTATGTAGATAATGAGCCTATTACACTTGCAGGACCTCCTATTGCGGTTTCGCCTATGGATATTACAACTTATGGCTTTACCCATAAAGAAAAGCCTTTTGCTATCTCTGTTCATCCCATTTTCTTTTCCAATGAGCAGCTAGGGGTCATCGTATTAGAAATAGCTCCTGAAAACTATTACCTCATTGAAACGCTAACCAGTGAAATAAGTTGTGCTATTAAACTTTCTTCTATCTTTTCTTCTCAAAAAAATATCGAAAGGAAGCTAGAAACCTTATCTCAAACGGATGAACTGACAGGCCTTTTGAATCGACGTGGTTTCTTTAATAGTGCCAGTCAAAAATATCTGTTTTCTAAAAAGCAGCAGCTAGGTGGCATTCTCTTTTTTGCTGACATGGACGGCTTAAAAATCATTAATGATACTTACGGACACCACGAGGGAGACTATGCTATCTCTTCTATGGCTAATATCTTGCGTCAAACCTTTAGCGAGGAGGATATTATCGCCCGTATAGGTGGTGATGAGTTTACTATTTTCTGTATCAATAAGGACCTTGGCTTTATTGATACCGTACGTCAAATTATCCATGACTTATGTGACCGTTTTAATATCTTCTCTAATAAACCTTATAAACTTGCTATTTCTATTGGTGCACTTCCTTTTACTGCAAAAGAGGAAGCTAACTTAGAAAGCTTGCTCTCTAGTGCTGATAAGCTCCTTTATGAACAAAAGCAAGTCCGTAAAAAAAGAAAACTGGAAAAAGGGGAGTAGTCCTCTTTTTCCAGTTTTCTTTTTATCCATCTATAAGCTATTCCTTAAAGTACCTTGCTCAAAAATAACTTTGTTCGTTCTTCTCTTGGGTTTTCAAACACTTCCCTTGGCTTACCTTGCTCTAAGATTTTGCCTTCATCCATAAAGAGTAACCGGGTACCTACCTCTTTAGCAAAGCCCATCTCATGGGTTACAATCATCATCGTCATTCCTTCATGGACAAGTTCCTTAATAACTTCTAGTACTTCCTTTACCATCTCAGGATCCAATGCAGAGGTGGGCTCATCAAAAAGCATCACCTCAGGATTCATGGCTAAAGACCTGGCAATGGCAATACGTTGCTTTTGCCCTCCAGAAAGGCGGTTAGGATATTCCTTGGCCTTTTCTCTTAAGCCTACTTTATCCAATAATCTATAGGCCAGTTCATCGGCCTCCTTCTTTGGTAAACCTTTTAGCTTCATAGGTGCTAATGTAATATTTTCTAATACCGTCATGTGAGGAAAGAGATTAAAATGTTGAAAGACCATTCCTACTTTTCTTCGCATTTGATTAATATCTGTGGTAGTATCCGTAATATTTATTCCGTCAATAATAACTTCTCCACTAGTAGGCTCTTCCATATAATTAATACAACGTAAATAAGTGGATTTACCCGAACCAGATGGTCCAATAATAACCACAACTTCTCCTTTATCCACATAATCTGTAATGCCTTTTAAAACTTCAAGGCTTCCAAAGCTTTTATGTAAGTTATTGACTTTTATCATCTTCTTCACTCCTTTACCTTGAACTATTCATCTTCTTTTCAACACTTCGCATAATCTTTGTAAAGATACCTGTCATCAATAAATAACAGCACGCCACAATAATAAGAGGCCAAAAAGCATTCATGGTACGACTAATCATAATATTACCAGACTTCATTAAGTCTAATCCACCTATAAAGCTTACAATAGCCGTCTCTTTAATCAGTACAACAAATTCACTAACAATAGTAGGCAACATTTGTCTAAAAGCTTGAGGCATAATAATATAACGCATGGTATCCATATATTTGAGTCCTAATGAACGTCCAGCCTCCATTTGGCCCTTATCAATCCCTTGAATACCTGCACGAATAATCTCTGCCATATAGGCCCCACTATTTACCCCAAAAGCAACCCCACCCACAATAATACGAGGAATTTGAGACTTTCCAAATACAACACTCCACATAAAAATAATTTGTACAACAACAGGTGTTCCTCTAATTATATCTACATAAAGCTTCGTAATAAACTTTAAGAACTTGTCTAGCCATCTTAATACAGCCCCTCCAAACCCAGGGCGTTTAGGAAAATGAGAAATTTGAATAACAGCCACTACAACACCGATTAAAATACCGATTAATGTGGCAATAGCTGTCAATCCTAATGTCCATAACATCCCACTTAAAATGATACTATAGTATTTTTGTTCAATAAATGCCTTAAAAAAAGCAATGGTTTGCTCCCCTAAAAGAGCTGTTAAAAATTCTTGCATAAGTCCTTCCTTTCCCTTCTTTTTATTTTATTTTAGTCTTATTATATAGCATAATTAATAATTATTCTATTATATTCATTTATTTCACTCTAAATATGTCCTTATAGAGGGGGATGGGGACTCTTCTTTATCTTAGGGAAGCATAAAAAAAGGGGACTCCTTACTCAAATCGTACGCTCCCTCTTAAGTAAACCTATAGGTCTACTTAAAAAGGAGGACATTTGAATAAGTAAGACCCACCTTCTTAAGTCATTATTTAATAGCTATTCATCTCGCTATGTTATTATACTTCTATAGTAATCTTATTAGTTTGTAAAAAATGTAGCTAAGGCTTTATCGTATTCCCCATTTTCTTTCATCTCTTTAATCGTCTCATTAATAGCTGTTAAAAGCTCGCTATCTCCTTTACGTACAGCAATAGCATATTCTTCTTCTACAAAAGGTGCATCAATAACTTTAATATCTGCTTGACCTTCTACAAGCTTCTTCGCTGGTTCTGCATCAATAACAACGGCATCCACTTTTCCTGCTTGAAGATCCATGACAGCAAGAGGTGCTTTATCAAAAGAAATCACTTCTATACCATCTGTCATACTTACAAACAAGTCACCTGTAGTCCCTAACTGTACTCCAACCTTTTTACCTACTAAGTTATCTGCTGTAGTGATTTCATTATTATCTGCTTTAACAATAATCACTTGTTTTGACTTAAAGTATTTGTCAGAAAAATCTACTTGCTGTTCACGTTCAGGTGTCACGCTCATACCTGCTGCAATAAAATCAATTTGACTATTATTAAGAGCTACAATCAAGGATCCAAATTCCATATCCTCTATTTTTAATTCCTTGCCCATTTTAGCTGCAACAGCCTTTGCTATCTCTACATCAAAGCCCACTACATCTGAACCATCACGGTATTCAAAGGGCTCGAACTCTGCATTAGTCCCCATTACTATATAATCTTTTTCTTCTGTTTTTGGTGTTTCTTTCTCTGTTGCTGGTGCCACAGTCTCTGCTGGTTGCTCAGCTTTTTTAGCACCACAACCTACTAATAGCCCCATACTTAAAACACCTATTCCTATTGTTGTTAAAACCTTTACTAATTGATTTGCTTTCATCGCTATTCCTCCCCTTTTTCATTTATTTCATATAATTTAAATTGGATTGAATACATTAACTATTCATATGCATTATTATACATTGCCATGTATAAATAGTCAACACCTTTTTTATGGGTTTTTTTCTCCTAGGTCTCCTCCCTCCTTACTTCTACCCTTAGAGTATCATAAAATATGCGTTATTTATCCCTTTTATCCCCATTTTTATCACCATAGTATTAACATAATTTATGAGTAATTATTTTTTTAACTGTGGATAATGTGTATAACTTTGTGCATAACTTGAAAACACGTTATAACTTTAGGGGTTAATTGTGGATAGTTTGTTTGTTATATAAGTTACGTTAATTTTTTATGTAAAAAACTCCAAAATACTTCAAAAACATATTACCATATATTTTTCTTTTTGTATAAAAATGTATATTTTCAGTGTTGCATAAAATAAATCCCTATATTTTCTTAATAATTAAAACAATATAGAGATTTATTTTTATTCATTATATTATATAATTTTAACTTCACTCTATTCCTAAAATTTCTGATATATTATCTAAATATTATTTAAATAAATAGTTTATACGTCGTAACCTGAGTAGTCATTCATTTTATTGATAGTAATTTTTTTATCCTCTAAAGAAATAGCATAGGTATCAAAATTCCCTTCTTCAATCTCCTCAAAAGCTTTGATATACATATTGCACATTTCCTCTACTTTAATATCTTGTTTTGTATAGATATTGGCCTCATTAGTTAAGTAACGCATAATTTTAATGCCCCACTCTTTGTCCTCTAGATATACTTCCTTTAAAATTCTTTCAATCATTGTTTTGGCAGTACCATAAAGTGTTGTACCTGCACCATTATCTCCATAAAAACCTTCTGAAGAACTAAACACCATCTTTTTACTACCATATTTACTCATTACCTTGCAAAGCATAAGTGTACTTGTTAAGTTGGTATGATAGTAAATAATAGGTTTATGTTTATAATCTCCTGTTGATTTTATTCCTGCGAAATGAATAACCCCTTCTATCTCATTTTCTTTAAAAATACGTTTAACGATCTCTTCATTCTCTAGGTCCATGGCATAAAGCTTAAAGTCACGACCACTTGCTTCACGAATATGAGTTAACGTTTCAGCTGTTGATGTCATAAAATTATCTACAATAATAACTTCATATCCTCTTTTTAATAATTCAATACAAACATGGGAACCTGTATAACCTGCTCCACCTGTTACTAAAATTGCCATCTTATCTACTCCTTTACTAACCTATTTTAATTTTGAAATATATTATTCTTTCTAATGTAACTTACAACAATTTTATCATATAACTTTAAAATTGTAAGTAATTTAAGTGTACTTTTTTGCGAATTTTATTCAAAGCTCAAAAATTGACACACAAATACCTCCAAGGTAGTTTCCACACCTCGATCAAGTCTTTGGCCGACCTATCCTAATTCCCTTTCTTATCTCTAAAAACTTATATTAAGAAAAAGGGGCCTCTCACTAATTGGTATGTTGGCTTGTGAGTAAACGTAGGGGTTTACTTACAAGGGAAATGCTCCAATGAGTGAGAGGGCCCTCTATTATTTATAGCTTGCTGTTAATAAGTCTTTATAAAACTTCTTTTGCTACCTTTACTACATTCTCTACTGTAAAGCCTCTCTTCTTAAATATAAGGTCTGCTGGAGCAGATTCGCCAAAGGTATCTATAGCGATAACCTGACCTTGAAGTCCTGTATACTTGTGCCATCCGAAAGAAGAGGCTGCTTCTACTGCTACTCTTTTTACTTTGTTTTTTGGAAGAATAGCTTCTTTATAAGCTTCACTTTGATTTTCAAAAACATCCATAGAAGCCATACTAATGGCTGCTGCCTTAATACCTTCTTTAGCTAACTCACTCACTGCTTCAACGACAAGGTGAACTTCTGAGCCAGTTGCCATTAAGAGAAGGTCAGCTTCCTTTGGTTCACAACCTGCTACCACATAAGCACCTTTCTTAGCTTCTGCTCCTGTCTTTTCTAAGAAAGGAAGGTCTTGTCTAGATAAGACAATGGCTACAGGTTCTGTCTTGCTATTTAAAGCATATTCCCACGCGGCAACTGTTTCTTTTGCATCTGCTGGTCTAAAGGTCACTAGGTTTGGCGTACTACGGAGCATAGCTAGTTGTTCGATAGGTTGATGGGTTGGTCCATCTTCTCCTACTCCTATGCTATCATGAGTCAGTACATAAGTAACAGGTAATTTCATAAGTGCTGCTAGACGCATAGGATTTTTCATATAATCACTGAATACAAAGAAAGTGGAACAGAAGGTCTTTAATCCACCATGTACCATGATTCCGTTAGCAATAGCACCCATGGCATGTTCACGGATTCCAAAATGGAGGTTACGTCCTCCATAGTTTTCACTACTGAAATCCCCTTGATTGTTCATGTAGGTCTTTGTAGAAGGTGCTAAATCCGCTGAGCCACCTATTACATTTTTCACCTCAGCTGCCATGGCATTGATGACTTCAAAGGAAGCAACACGGGTAGCCATTTTCTTTGTGGTATCTGCGTATCGATCATAAAGCTCTAAGTTAATCTCTTGATTAGAATGCCATTCTTCCCATTCCTCAGCCAGCTCTGGATAAGCTTTACAATAGCTTGCAAAAAGTTCATTCCATTCTTTTTCTTCCTCTGCCCCTTTTTGAATCAAACTTTCATAATGAGCTTTTACTTCCTCTGAAACATGGAATTCTCCTTCAGAAAGTCCAAGGAAATTTTTCATCTCTTTAATGTTATCCACTCCAAGAGGTTCACCATGGGCCACTGCCTTGCCTTGTTTTGCAGGGCAACCATAGCCAATTTGTGTCTTTATTTCAATAAAACTTGGTTGCTTTAAATTAGCTTTTGCCGCTTCAATAGCCTTAGAAATGGCTTCTGTATCATTGCCATCTTCTACTAGGAAGGTCTCAAAGCCTTGGGCTTCAAAACGAGCTCTTACATTTTCTCTTGAGGCAATGTCTGTATTCCCTTCAATGGTAATATTATTAGAGTCATAAAGTACAATGAATTTGCCTAGCTCTAATGTTCCAGCTAAAGCTGCAGCCTCATAGGAAATCCCTTCCATAAGGCAACCGTCCCCTACCAAAGCATAAGTATAGTGATCCACTAGATCATAGCCTTCTTTATTAAAATGCGTCGCAAGATGTCTTTCTGCCATTGCCATTCCTACGCCTGTAGCTATCCCTTGTCCAAGAGGCCCTGTAGTTGTTTCAACACCTATAGTATGACCATACTCCGGATGACCTGGTGTTAAACTTCCTTCTTGACGGAAGTTCTTTAGATCTTCCATTGTAACCCCGTAACCGAATAAATGAAGTAAAGAATAAAGTAATGCGGAGCCATGACCTGCTGAAAGGATAAAACGGTCCCTATTTTTCCAGTTAGGTGACTTTGGATTATGTTTAAGATGTTCTGCCCATAAGGTATAGGCCATTGGTGCTGACCCCAATGGTAAGCCGGGATGCCCTGAATTGGCTTTTTGTACGGTCTCTGCTGCTAAAATACGAATGGTATTAATGGATTGCTCTTTCATCTTGCTCATTATATCTTTCTCCTCCTTAGGGTATTAGGTACAAAAATCACACTTTCTAATTATACCTTTTTTTTATCTTCATGTATATTCCAATTTATGATACTATTAGGTTTAGAAACTACTCTATTTTCGTCTATTTATGCTAATTAAGGACGGTGAATCTATGGCCTACATTTACCCTACTACAACAAACGGACTACTGGCTTATAAGCTTTATTTTATCTATCGGGGAAGGAAGCTTTATTTAGGAACTTATAAATCAGAATCCCTGGCCAATGAAGCCCTAAAGGAAGCAGAATACATTGTAGAGAGTACCTTAGGTCCTCTCCAATATACACCTCATGCTATTCCTTTTAAAAAGTACATATCCCTTTGTAACTTTAGAGATAATAAGGTTTATATTAAAAATCCTATTTATATTTATCATGATTATTTTTGTTACTTTTTATCCCCCACTTCTCATTTTACCTTTGATATGAAAGAACTTATGTTTTTTTCTTCCTATAAGATTTTTAAGCGGGGCAATTATATCTATACACAAGATAATGTAGCACAACAAAGTATCCTTTCTCGCTTTAGTATTCCACCTCATGCTGTTTTAGGTGTGGATTATTATTTTAAAAATGGAAATATCTATGATTTTCGTTCAACAAATTTAGAAATTCATAATGGCTATAAAGGTGTGTCTAAAGAAGTGAGAAACCATAAAACTTTCTATAGTTCCCGTATTTTTGTTGAACACACTCTAGTCATTGGACACTATCTTTCTGAATTAGAAGCAGCCGTTGCCTATAATAAAGCCATCGATGTCCTACAGACTAAAGGTCCTACTAGAGATTATATTAAGAATGAATTTCCTTATCTAACCTTATCAGAGTATCAAGAGATTTATAATCGTATTTCGATTTCGCCTTCTATCGTTACTGGTAATAAAAGACGTCGTGTTACTTCTACTAAAGAATATCGTGGTATTTGTAGGGATAAAAGTGGTTATAGAGCGAGTATTGGTTATCAGTCTAAACAATACTATCTTGGTATTTATCCTACAGAAAAAAGGGCTGCCCAAGCTTATAACTTCGCCTCCCTTTATCTCTATGGGAATAACGGTTTTGTCAATTCCATTACACCTACTATCCATGAAGCAGATATTACAAAGATTGCTAGCTATCTTACTAAATATAACTTAAAAAAGAGTTTAAGGCCCAACTAATTTTGGTCTTAAACTCTTTTTATACTTTATTTTTATACTTCTTCATTCTTTACTTCTTTTTCAGCTTCTTGAGCGGTTACCATATAAAGTTGGTTACTTTCTAATTGATAGACATGGTAAGCTACTTTAGAGCTTTTTACTTTTGCTCCCTCTAAAATATGTCCTTGCATAGGCCTTAACAAAGTAGGTTCTACAGTGTTCATCCCCATGATAAGTCCAATATATTGCTCATAGGGTGACATATCATAGGCTTTATCTAAGAGATTAGTTGCCACAGAAAGACCGGGGGTAATCTCTATGACTTCTACTGCTCTATTAGCTTTTACACCATAACAAATGGTACAGAACCCTACTAATCCTAATTCCTTTAATAGTTTTTTATTATAACGGGATAGCTTTTGAAGCATAGTCTTTGACAAGCTAGTATGCGTTGTCATTCCATAGAGCTTGCCCTCTTCATCATGATGCTCTTCAACTGGATCATAAAGCACTATATTTCCTTGTCCATCTACTAAACCAATGCATACAATTTTTTTGGCATATTGGCGAATAGGTTGTAGTATAAAGCCATTAATCTTTTCATTCATCTCTAATATTTCTTCTGCTAATTCTTCTTGGGTAAAAATCTCTACATTTTCTACCCGATCATCGTATTCTTTAATGAGCCTAAAAGGAAGCTCTATCTCATCAATCCGATTGAAGGTATCTCCTTTACTGCTTTGATAAAAGGTATCTACATAAGGAATATTTAGTTCAGTCATCAAATCTAGAAGCTCTTTTTGATGACTGAGTTTATTCATGCAGGCTAACGATGGATAGGCTGGGCTTTGTAATTTTATTTTTAGTTCACAGTCCAAAAGCGTATTAAAAACAATAGCATCTGTTCTTAAACTTAGCTTTTTTATATTTTCATTTGTAAAGGTAGCTATCATCTGCTCCGTGGCATTAGCTGCTCCTAGGCAGTTAATGCTGGGGTCTAACAAGGTGGTTGCTATTCCTTTTTTGGTTGCCTCCGCTATAAGAAATAAAGCACCTATTCCCCCACCTACTATACCTATTTTATTAATTGTATTGTTCATCTTACCTCTCCTCTAACTCTCAGTCATCCTTTATGGTACTAAATAGTCTACCATATTTGCAGCCTTTGTAACATCCTTAGCTGCAGTGGTAATACCTATAACCATTTCTTCATGTTCAACTATACTAGGCATATGGTCTAACTTGGATACTTGAATACCCCATACATGTTCTTCTAGCTCTCGGAGCTTATCATTTCTCTCAGTTAATCCTAGCTCCTCTGCTGAATCACTATCTACCTCATCTGCTAGATCATTTATTACATCACTAGTTGTAATAAGCTCCTGGGATTTAAGTAACTCTTTTAGCTCTGGAATTTCATCAAGAGGTATAAACATTCCTCCTGCACTGTTTCTTACATTTCTTTCGAAGGTTTTCTTAGGTAAAACTAAAATATCCAATTCCTCGGCTTGAAGCATAACCATCATCTTTTGTTGCATAACCATCACCAACTCACTGGGCATCTCCCAGTCTAAGGCAGTGATAAAAAGACCTGTATTAAATTCTGTCTTATAACGCTCCATCTCATGATCGAGTTCCTCACTTGTTACAAGCCCACCTATAATACTAATGTCTACCTCATTGACAACTCTTGGTCGCAGTATATTAAATAAGAGGCCTGCTATTAAGACTACTGCTCCAATAATTCCAAGGGCTGGTAGTCTATAGTATTCCCATAAATACCAAAGTTTTTCATCGCGATCCAATTCTTTAAAAGGCTTACCGTATTTTTCCATTTTAATCTCCCTACTGACTTTATTCCCCTTTGACTAATATAAAGAGTGTGTTATACTGATATCATCATTTTAACCTATTATTAATAATTATGCAGTAAAAATATATTATTCTTATGAATATAGCAGGAGGCATTATGAACTTTTTAGACAAAATGGAACGTAAATATGGTCGCTTTGCGATCTCTAATCTCATGCTCTATATCTTACTTGGTAATGGTGTTGTTTTTTTACTTTATCATCTTGTTGATAGACAAATCCCCTTATTGCTGGCCTTTAATTGGGATGCTATACTTCAGGGACAAGTTTGGCGACTTATCACCTTTATTTTTCTTCCCAATAATTACAGTATCATTTGGTTCATCTTTATGGCTTTCTTATATTACTCTATTGGTAATACCCTTGAGCACACTTGGGGAACTTTTAAATTTAATGTCTATTATTTCACGGGTGCCCTATTAACCATGATTGCCACTGGCCTACTAGGGGGATATGGAACTACTGAATATGTTAATCT
>JAEYNQ010000046.1 GCA_023412455.1 Bacillota bacterium | reverse complement strand
TCCTCTAGGGTGGTTTGTTTTAGTCCTGTTAATTGGTTGTACTTACCTCGAAGAGCTTTTACGAAAATGGTACCATCTGGACGTGTAAACATTCTAACCGTATCCTTGTCGGGGAAGAGTTTATCAACGAAGAATTTTACTTTTAGATTATTATAGTAAAAGGTATCTTCATCCACGTTATAGATTAAACCGTATTTTTCATAGTCCTTAAATTCTGATTGTAGATTATAGGTCTCGTAATTGGGTAAAGAGGGGTTAGTCATAGAAGAAATTTGGTGAGTAGCTTGGTTTCTTATTGGAATAGAGGTGGTGGCAGACAAGCAAGTTGCAGTAACGCTTAAGGTGATTATACCTAAAGTTACTAATAGAGAAGTATTTCTTTTTTTCATAATGGACATAATCCTTTCTTCAATAGCATTTTTTCCAAAGGCACTGGAGAGAGTCCAAAAACTTTTTTGTTCTGCGGCAAGATGAAGGAGGCTTAAGGCATAGCCTTCTTTTTCTTCTTGACCCATTTGTTGAAGCACTTTTTCATCACAAGCCAGTTCTATATCTTTATTAATAAAATGGTACATTACCCACACTAGGGGGTTAAACCAATAAATACAGACAAGGAGTAAGGCTGCTTTTTTCCAAAGAACATGATAAGACTGAATGTGAATCATTTCATGGGTTAGAACATAGTTAAGGTCCTTTGGTAAATGACTCATGGCCTTGGGAAATATAATCTTGGGTTTTAATATCCCATAAGTAATAGGTGTAGAGAGTCTATCAGATTCTAAAAGGGTAATAGGCCTTTTTGCTGTTTGGAGATAACAAATAGGGAGAGTAAAACTTTTGATAGGTAAAGCTTCCTTAAGAACACGATGACTGCAATAAGCCAGCACAGTAAAATAACCCATTAAGCCTAGCATACCAAAGAGCCAAATCAACGTTAAAAGCTGCGACAAGGTGAGCAGTTGGGTTTGGCTTGGGGAGGGAGGAGGGCTGGAGAGATCTTCCGATAGCATTTCTGTGGCATCTAAGGAAGTAGGATAAGTCATCTCCTGGCTAGTATTTAAGTAAAATAAGTCCTTTATAGCACCTACATTGTTTAATGGACTGATAGAAGTAGGAATAGACACAGGTAAGAGAAGCCGAATAAGGACAATTTGCCAGAGTAAAAGAATAGCACCGTGGCTAAGCTTTTGCTTATTTAAGCTTCTGATAATAAGCACCATAATGATAAGAAGCGTTCCTACTAAGGAGATTTCACCTAAAGAGATCCATTGCATGCTTATTTCATCTCCTTTATTAAATTTTGGAGTCGCTCCACTTCTTCAGTAGATAATTTTTGATGCCCTACAAACGAGGCAACAAATTTCTCAATAGAGCCTTCAAACATTTTGTTGATGAGGCTAGAGCTTTCTAACTGCTGAATGTACTCTTTGGTAACTAAAGCACGGCAGACATAATTAGGCTCAATCCGTTCAATAGCCCCTTTTTCAATACACTTTTTGATAATGGTATAAGTGGTATTCCTGTTCCAGCCAATTTCTTTTTTTAGGAGCTTAGCCAGTTCACTTGCAGGAAGTTCCCCTTCTCTCCATAAAGTTTCCATTACTTTTAATTCAGAATCAAATAATTTGACTTCCATATAAGCGTTTCCTTTCTGGCTTGACTATTGCAATAGTCAATTTGCAAAATTAGACTATCACAATAGTCAGAAACATGCAATATATTTTTTTGAATATAAATAATATTTTTTGCAAAACCTTGTTATAAGATAAAGCCTATTTTCATCCCGCTAAACTTTAACACTTGTAAAATGCTATTTGTTTTATCTGAATATTTTGAGTATAACAGAAATAAGCTATGCTAAAATTAGACAAGGGAGTATTTAATGCTCTAAAAAAGGAGGTAAAAAGGATACAATCCATCGTACATATTGCCTTAGTTGAAGAAGATTATGATAAGGCTATAGCGTTTTATACAAATAAACTTCACTTTACGTTAGTTGAAGATACAAGAACCGTTTATTGGGAATCAAGCAGGTGGTAGAGTATTTCTGTTCTTAGGTACGGATAACTTCTGGCGTGACTTTAATGAAATGAAAGAAATAGGTATAGAATTTGTGAGAGAACCTAAAGAACAAGACTATGGAATAGTGGCTGTTTTTAAAGATTTATATGGTAATCTATGGGACTTAGTGCAATTCAATCAAAATCATCCTATGTTCCACAGAGTGAAATAACGATCTTTAAAGAATATTGAACCAACCCATTAGATAGTTAATAGGTGGATAAATTAGAATTTGTAGTAGAGAATGTTTATAAAAGGGGAGTGAAACAAAGTGAGTTTAATTTTTAGACAATGCACAATAGAAGATATTGATATACTTAGAGATTTTTCTTATAGAACATATTTTGAGACCTTTGCACATATGAACACTTGGAAAGATATGGAAAAATATTTGAATAAGGCATTTGAAACAGAAAAACTTCGAATTGAGTTGTTAGATCTGAATTCATCATTTTATTTTCTATATTTCAATGAGAAATTGGCTGGCTACTTAAAACTAAACGAGGCTTCCGCACAAACAGATGTAAACGATAAGCAGTCATTAGAAATTGAACGAATATATGTGTCAAAGGAATTTCAAGGCCAAGGCTTGGGAAGTTATTTAATGGATAGAGCAATTAAAATAGCAAATCAGCAAAAGAAACTATATGTTTGGCTTGGCGTCTGGGAAAAGAATGAAAAGGCTATTTATTTTTATAAAAAGAATGGCTTTTACGAAATTGGTACACATTCCTTCTTTATGGGTGAGGATGAACAGACCGATTATATTATGCGGAAAGATTTATAATGACGTATAAAAAACAAGGTAACATTGAAA
>JAEYNQ010000038.1 GCA_023412455.1 Bacillota bacterium | reverse complement strand
TGGTAATGACATCGACTATGTGGACCAACTCACCCGTAAAGCTGCCCTTATTTATTGTGAGGAGGTAGAAAAGTATAAAAATCCACGTGGTGGTACGTACCAACCTGGCCTGTACCCTGCCTCAATTAATGTGGCAATGGGAGCTGCCGTAGGAGCAACACCTGACGGTCGTAAGAGTGGTACACCTCTAGCAGATGGTGTTTCACCTTGTGCAGGCGCAGATCGCAAAGGGCCTACTGCTGTTTTACGTTCCGTGGCTAAGCTTAATCACGAAATCGCCTCTAATGGTACCCTTCTCAACCAAAAATTCCACCCTAGCGTTTTACAAGGCGAAAAGGGACTTCGTCATCTAGCTCATCTTGTAATGGGTTATTTTGATGAAAAAGGAATGCATGTTCAATTTAATGTTATCAGCCGTGAAACCCTTATCAAGGCCAAAGAGCATCCTGAACAGTATAAACACTTAGTCGTCAGAGTGGCAGGTTATAGCGCCCAATTTGTTTCCCTAGATCCTGGTGTTCAAGATGACATCATTAACCGTACGGAACAAGCAGACGAAGGAGTATAAGCCATGGAAACAATTAATTGGTCTCAAAGGGGAAAGATATTTAACATTCAGCGCTTCTCCTTACATGATGGAACAGGTATGCGAACAATTGTGTTCTTTAAAGGCTGTGGACTGCGTTGTAAATGGTGTAGTAATCCCGAATCCCATACTGCTTCCCCCGAACTTCTCTACAAACCTATTGATTGCATCCATTGTGGTCGCTGTTTAATGGCTTGTCCTCTAGGAGCTATTCAACTAAAAGCAGATAAGCTCCTTATCAATCCTGCCCTTTGCAATCATTGTGGACACTGCGCAGAAGTGTGTTGTACAGAAGCACTCCAGCTCATTGGTCACTCCGTAACCGTTAAAGAAATTTTTGATGAAGTCATTAGAGATACCATTTTCTATAAAAAATCTGGTGGGGGCCTCACTCTTTCTGGTGGGGAAGCCTTACTTCAACCCGATTTTGCCAAGGAGCTTTTAAAAGCTAGTAAACAAGCAGGGCTTTCAACAGCTATTGAAACAGCTGGCTTCATTCCTCTTGAAAATCTCAAAAAGGTTCTCCCTTATGTGGATACCTTCCTCTATGATCTTAAAATAGTGGAACCTCATCTTCATAAAACCTATACTGGACAAAGCAATGAGCGCATTTTAGAAAATCTTCATTACTTAACTAACCATAAAGCTTCTGTCATTGTCCGTATTCCTGTTATCTCAGGTATCAATACAACAACTGACAATATGGAGAGATTAATAAAACTTTTAGATACCTTAAAAACCATTAAAGAAGTTCACCTTCTCCCCTATCACAAGCTTGGTGTCAATAAATATAGCTTCTTAGGACGAACTTATCCTTTAGGCGAAAAAGAAAATGTTACCCAAGAACAATTAAACTTTATGAAAAACAAATTAACCCATAACGGCTACACCTGCATCATTGGTGGCTAATATCCTCTATTAATTCGTGCCATTACCTATTACCTCCCATATATAAAAGGCCTTCTTTGCAAAAGTAGCTGCTTAGAAGGCCTTTTAAACATAAAGAAAGGGCCATTGGGAAGGTTCAGAGAAGAATATACGAAGGAATCATAATTTGTTATAATAGTAATAGACTAATTTCTCTATAACTTTAAGGGGTGAAAAAGTGAATGGTATTTCTATCTTTACATTAATTATTATGTTAATTATTCTTATCCCAAATATTTTTTATGCTTTTAAGCATAAATCCTCCAAAAACTTATGTACCAATAAATTCCTAACTCTCCTAGAACAAATGGGGCGTTATGGCTGTCTCCTTCTTATGTTTGTCACCATTAGCCCTTCTGAATTAGGCTTTTCCTCCAGTGAGCTATTTGCTATCTGGTTTATAAGTATGGGCATCTTATTACTGCTTTATTGGATTTTTTGGTTTTTATATTATAGAAAGCCCAAGCTCTCCTTTGCCTTAGTGTTAGCTCTTATTCCCTGTATCATCTTTCTAGCAACAGCCCTTGTACTTCATTATTGGCCACTCTTATTCTTTGCCCTACTCTTTAGCTTCAGTCATCCTTATGTGACTTACCAAAACAATAAAAAAGTAGAACTTCCCTAGCCTACGAAAAAAGGACAGTTATAAAAATCCCCTCAAGAAGAGATTTTTATAACTGTCCTTTTACTTATCTAGTTAAGAAACATGATAACAAGCCCAAAAACTACAAAAATACCTGCAGTAATTTTTGTCCAAGTTTCAAATTTACCTTCTAAACTATGTTTCTTATTTTTGTCCCAATAGCTACCGCCTGCATTGCTTGAACTACCACCGATAGAACCAAGACCTGCTGATTTACCCTCTTGCAATAGCACAATGGTAATAATAGCAAGTGCTGCAATAACAAAAATAACAGTAAGAATAATCTTTGCTATTTCCATCCTTAAAGCCTCCTTCAAACTCTTTTGTGACACCTTTATCTATCATAGCATACAAGACCCTAAAAATCAACTCTTAGTATACTGTATCTTGCCTTTTACATCGCCATTGGCATATTTTGCATAATACTTTGCGCAACCATAGCAATACCAAGACTAATACCTGCAAAGACAAGCTGATAAAGCATAACCACTAGAGTTGCTTTTTTAGTACTGGTGTGGGTAAGCACGGAGTAACCAATAATGGTTATAACGATACTTACAACAGAAGGAATAGTCACCAAATTAACAGCTGTCATAAGGGGTAAATTCTTAGCCAGCTCTACTGCATCAAATAAAATAGGTAAACCTAATACTACGTTTGTTGTAGGAATGAAATACCCAATGATACGGTCAAGACACAGCCATCCTGTTGAAGCCATAATGGACAATAAAGTAAGAACATAGAGAGAACCAAACTTACATTTATCTTTTGCAATAGCTTTGAAGATTTGTAAACCAACAGCACTTATGAGAGCACCAAAGAAAATCCATATTAATCCAGCAATTACGCCTGTAACTTGTGCCAACATATACTTTTGTTTTAACATATCCTCAGCAATACCATTCATTCTAAATCCATTATAAGCTTGTTCCATTTGAAGCGGATTGATAAATGTTAAAATAAGATAAAGTGTGGTAAATAGTAAACAGCCTACAATAGCTACACTTGTTCCTTTAGGTGGATCAGCATAGAAATTTTCTTCCATCATTTTTCTTGGAGCAATAAACACATTAATAAAATGCTTATACCAAGGTGTAACTTCACGGGTTTCCTCTTCAATCAGCTTTTCCCTATCTACAACAGCAAACCCACCATCTAATAAATCTCTTTCATTGTTTTGAAGAAAGTCATTTTGATCACTCATTTTAGCCCCCCATTTTTAATTATAAAATATACTACTAGCTCTGCTCCAATATCTATGTAGCTATATTTATTTAAATTTTGAATATATATTGAAACAACATAATTATATAATAATTTTTTTCACAAAACAATTTAAAAACTAGCCATAATTTCTTTGTTAAATAAGCCTCAAGTCGTCAAAATGACTAATCAGTCATTTTGATTTACTTTTTTAATAATTCATCCCAATAAAAAGGAAATAACTTAAACTGAAAAATACCACTTTAAGTTATTTCCTTAACCCTATCTCTTTGTATTTTAGCTTTATACTTTGGTCTAAGGCTTATCTTTTTAAATTAAAGAAAGACTTACTTCCCCTGAACTCAGCTATTCCTTCTAGTTCTTCTTCTATACGAAGGAGTTGATTATATTTTGCCACACGGTCTGAACGGGCTGGAGCACCTGTCTTAATTTGTCCTGCATTAACAGCTACCACAATGTCTGCAATGGTGTTATCCTCTGATTCACCAGACCGATGAGAAACAACTGCTGTATAGCCCGCACGGTTAGCCATCTCAATAGCATTAAAGGTCTCTGTTAGGGTTCCAATCTGATTCACCTTTATAAGAATAGAATTGGCCACTTTTGCCTCAATTCCTTTTTCAAGAATGGAAGTATTGGTTACAAAAAGGTCATCTCCTACCAATTGAATACGCTTACCTAAGCGTTCTGTAATAAGCTTCCAACCCTCCCAGTCATTTTCTCCCAATCCATCTTCAAGAGAAATAATGGGATATTTATTTACCAAATCTTCATAGTAATCTACCATTTCTTCTGAAGTACGAACGACTTCTTTGCCTGTCATCTTACTTTCACCTTTAAAATAGTACTTTTTATCCTCTTTATTGTACAACTCAGAAGCTGCCGCATCCATAGCAATAAAAATCTCTTCGCCTGGTTTATAGCCTGATTTATTAATAGCCTCTACAATAAGATTTAAGACATCCTCAGCAGTAGCTAAATCTGGGGCAAAACCTCCCTCATCACCTACTCCTGTTGCAAGTCCTTTACTGTTTAATACCTTCTTGAGGGTATGATAAACTTCTACACACATTCTAAGGGCTTCCTTAAAGGAGGATGCCCCTACAGGCATAATCATAAATTCTTGAAGGTCTACAGTATTATCTGCATGCTCTCCACCATTTAAGATATTCATCATAGGTACAGGAAGTACCTTCGCATTGATACCCCCTAAATACATATAAAGAGGCATTTTAAGAGCTTGTGCTGCTGCCTTAGCAACAGCCATAGATACAGCCAAGATCGCATTAGCACCTAATTTTGCTTTTGTAGGTGTCCCATCTAGCGCTATCATGGTCTGGTCAATAAGAGCTTGATCCAAAGCATTCATTCCTATAATAGCTTCTGCAATTACATTATTTACATTATCTACAGCTTTTGTAACACCTTTCCCCATATACCTATTACTGTCTCCATCTCTTAACTCAATGGCTTCCCTCTCTCCAGTAGAAGCTCCAGATGGGACAATAGCTCTTCCCAGATAGCCACCCTCTACCAACACCTCTACTTCTACGGTCGGATTTGCTCTAGAATCTAGTACTTCTCTTGCAAAGACATCTAAAATTTCGATATAACCCTTCATCCAAATACCTCCTTATCTTATCTCATTTTTTATATTTTATCACATATTTTATCCTAAGAGATAGAAAATTATGCAAAAAAAGATGCCTTACCCTTAGGATAAAGCATCTCCTTGTTAACATGAAACTCACAATTTTAATAAATATGGCGATTTACTTCTAATGGTTTTCTTACTAAGGTCTTAAGCCTTTTTACTAAAAGCTTTTAGTAGAAATTAAAGCGATTTAATAAGTAGGGATTGGCCTGTCATCTCTTTAGGCTGAGGAAGTCCCATCATTTCTAAAAGAGTAGGTGCAATATCTGCTAATTTGCCACCTTCTTTTAATTTTACCCCTTCCTTATAGTTCACAAGGACAAAAGGTACAGGGTTGGTTGTATGAGCTGTAAAAGGCTCGTTATTGGTATAATCCATCATTTGCTCTGCATTACCATGGTCTGCACAAATAAAGGCTTGACCACCTGTTTTCTCAATGGCACCAATCACTTTACCTACAGCAGCATCTACAGCTTCAATTGCTGCCTTTGCTGCTTCTAGGATCCCTGTGTGACCTACCATATCTGGATTAGCAAAGTTAGCAATAATCACATCATAAGTGCCTCCTTCAATAGCAGCTACCAACTTATCTGCTACCTCTGGTACACTCATTTCAGGTTGAAGATCATAAGTAGCTACTTTAGGAGAAGAGATAAGGCTTCTGTCTTCACCTGGATTAGGTTCCTCTACACCCCCATTAAAGAAGAAAGTAACATGGGCATATTTTTCAGTCTCAGCTATACGAAGCTGTGTCTTACCCATTTGAGCTAAGTATTCTCCAAAGGTATTTGTAAGTTCTTCTGGAACAAAGCATACTTCTTTATTGGGAATAGTAATATCGTATTGTGTGAAGGTTGTAAAGTGACAACCTATTCTTTCTCTTTGGAAGCCTGTGAACTCTGGATCACAAAATACACGTGTCATCTCACGGGCACGGTCTGGTCTAAAGTTAAAGAAAATAATACTATCTTCTTTATGAATGGTTCCAATAGCCTGACCTTCTTCTGTTATAACAGTAGGTAACATAAACTCATCATTCACTTCATTGGCATAAGAATCAGCAATAGCCTTTACAGGGTCTGTTGCTTCTACCCCTTTGCCAAGAGCAATGGCTTCATAAGCCTTTTCTACACGTTCCCATCTGTTATCACGGTCCATAGCATAGTAACGTCCTGAAATAGAAGCAACTTGGCCTACACCTATTTCTTTCATTTTATCTACAAGTGCTTCCATAAAGCCTTTTGCAGAAGCAGGTGGTGTATCTCTTCCATCTAAGAAAGCATGCACATATACTTTGCTTAAGCCTTCTTTTTTAGCCATCTCTAAGAGCCCATAAAGATGCTCCGTATGGCTATGAACACCACCATCTGATAAAAGACCAAACAAGTGAAGGCCACTGTTGTTCTCTTTACAAACAGCCATCGCTTTGACAAGGGCTTCATTCTTAAAGAAATCCCCATCTTGAATAGCTTTTGTAATACTTGTTAATTGTTGATAAACAATGCGTCCTGCTCCCATATTGAGATGGCCTACCTCAGAGTTACCCATCTGTCCATCGGGAAGCCCTACTGCCATGCCACTTGCATAACCTTTTACTGTAGGATACTGTTTCATAATGCGATCTAAGTTAGGCTTATTCGCCGCATAAACAGCATTGGCTTCATGTATGTCATTTATACCAAATCCATCCAGGATTAGTAATAATGTTGTTTGTTTACTCATTTTTGTTCTCCTTAATCTTAGTAGTTTACAATAGAAGCAAACTCTGGTTTAAGACTTGCTCCACCTACTAAACCACCATCAATATTACCCATATTGAATAATTCGTTAGCATTGCCACCATTTACAGAGCCACCGTATTGTACACGTACTTCATCAGCAACCTCTTGGCCATAAACTTCTCCAACAACTTGACGAATAGCTGCACATACTTCTTCGGCTTGCTCTGATGTAGCTGTTTTTCCTGTGCCAATAGCCCAGATAGGCTCATAAGCAATAACTACTTTTTTAGCTTGCTCCGCTGTTACATCTTTAAGTGCAATTTTAGTTTGAAGACGCACAAGATCTACTGTAATCCCTTGTTCTCTTTGCTCTAAGCTTTCACCTACACAAATAATAGGAACAAGATCATGTTCAATAGCTTTTAATACTTTTTTATTAACTGTTTCATCGGTTTCTGCAAAGTATTGTCTTCTTTCTGAATGACCAATAATCACATATTTTACACCTAGTTCTACAAGCATACTAGGAGCGATTTCACCTGTAAAGGCACCGCTTTCTTCAAAATACATATTTTGTGCACCCACTGCAATGTTGGTTCCTTTTGTCGCTTCAAGTACAGCTGGGAGACATACAAAAGGAGGGCAAAATACAACATCTACCTCTGTTGTATTCACTTCATTTTTTAAACTATTTACTAATTCTACAGCTTTAGCTGGTGTCATGTTCATTTTCCAGTTACCAGCAACAATTTTTTTACGCATTTAAAAACACTCCTTTAGTTAGTTTTATTTATTATCTGCTGCTGCTACACCTGGAAGCTCTTTACCTTCTAAGAATTCAAGAGATGCACCACCGCCTGTTGAGATATGGCTCATCTTATCTGCAAAGCCTAGACGCTTAACAGCATTTACAGAGTCTCCACCACCTACTACTGTTGTAGCACCTTCTAAGTCTGCTACTGCAGCACACACAGCAAGAGTTCCTTCTGCAAAGTTAGAGAATTCAAATACACCCATTGGGCCATTCCATACAACGGTTTTAGCGTCAGCTAAAGCCGCCTTATACATTTCAATGGTCTTTGGTCCAATATCAAAGCCTGACCAACCTGCTTCAATGGTATCTACTACAGCTTTTTCGGTATCATTAGAGAATTCTTTACCTACAACATGATCTACTGGAAGTAAAAGTTTAACACCTTTTTCTTCAGCCTTTTTCACCATTTCTAAAGCGTAATCCATTTTATCCGCTTCAAGAAGAGAATTACCTACTTCTTGACCTTGTGCTTTAAGGAAGGTGTAAGCCATACCTCCACCAATGATTAGGGTGTCTACTTTATCAAGAAGGTTATTAATAACGGCAATCTTATCAGATACTTTTGCCCCACCAAGGATTGCTACAAATGGACGAACTGGATTTTCAACGGCTTCGCCTAAGAATTTAATTTCTTTTTGCATTAAGTAGCCTACTACATTTTCTTTTGTAAATTTAGTAACACCTACGTTTGAGCAGTGTGCACGGTGAGCTGTACCAAAAGCATCATTTACAAATACTTCATTATCGCAAAGTGCTGCAAGTTCTTTTGCATAAGCTTCTGCATTCTCATCTTTGCCATATTTTGTTTCTTCTGCTCTATAACGGGTATTTTGAAGTAATAATACTTCACCTGCTTTAAGTTCGGCAGCTACTTTTTGAGTTTCTGGACCTGTTACTTTGGCATCATCTACAAATTTAACTTCTAAGCCTAATCTTTCAGAAAGAGCTGTAGCTACAGGTGCTAAAGAAAGCTCTGGAACAGCTTCTCCTTTTGGTTTACCAAGATGTGAGCAAAGAATAACTTTTGCACCTTGTTCTAATAATTTTTTGATGGTTGGAAGAGCACCATCAATACGGTTATAGTTTTGAATAACGCCTTCTTTAAGTGGTACGTTAAAGTCGCAACGTACTAATACTTTTTTGCCTGCTAATTGTGCTAACTCATCAACTGTTTTCTTGTTTAACATGATTAAAATCTCCTTTCAGATTATGAAATAAATATTTAAAGGGCCCAGTCCTATAAGTCTAACCTACAAGACCGGACCCTGTTAGGATCTTATACTTACTTAAGAAACTAATTAGTTAAGTTCAGCGAAGTATTTAATTGTTCTAACCATTTGACTTGTGTATGAATTTTCATTGTCATACCAAGCAATAACTTGTACTTGAGAAGTACCATTTTCAAGATTGATTACCATTGTTTGAGTTGCATCAAATAATGAACCATAGTTGATACCAATGATATCTGATGATACTAATTCTTCTTCTGTATAACCAAATGAATCATCAGCTGCTGCTTTCATAGCTGCATTGATTTCATCTTTTGTTACTTTACCTTCAACAACTGCTGTTAAAATAGTTGTTGAACCTGTTGGAACTGGTACACGTTGAGCAGAACCAATTAATTTTCCACTTAATTCTGGGATAACAAGACCAATGGCTTTAGCTGCTCCTGTTGAGTTAGGAACGATATTAGCTGCTGCTGCACGCGCTCTTCTTAAATCGCCTTTTCTATGTGGACCATCAAGTACCATTTGGTCACCTGTATAAGCATGAATGGTAGACATGATACCAGATTTGATTGGTGCTAATTTGTTAAGTGCATTAGCCATAGGAGCTAAACAGTTTGTTGTACAAGAAGCTGCAGAAATAATAGTATCTTCTTTTGTTAAGATATTTTCATTTACACCAAATACAACTGTTGGAAGATCGTTACCTGCTGGAGCAGAGATAACAACTTTTTTAGCACCAGCATCAATATGAGCTTGAGATTTAGCTTTTGATACGTAGAAACCTGTACATTCAAGAACTACATCTACACCGATTTCTCCCCATGGAAGATTTTTAGCATCAGCTTGTGCGTAGATTTTGATTTCTTTGCCATCTACAACGATAGCATCTTCTTTAGCTTCTACTTTGTCTGCTAAAGCATATCTACCTTGAGCTGAATCATATTTTAATAAGTGAGCTAACATTTTTGGGTTAGTTAAATCGTTAATTGCTACTATTTCATACCCCTCTGCACCGAACATTTGTCTAAATGCAAGACGTCCGATACGTCCAAATCCATTAATCGCTACTTTTACTGCCATTATTGGTTCCTCCTTAAATTTTACTTTTAGTTTTTATATTCAAATCATTCACTCCACTATTCATATGAAGGAACGATATGATACCTTGTTCATTTTACAACTTTTTTTGTTTTTTTTCTACACTTATGTTGTTAATTTATTAATAATTTCCTGAGCCACACTCTCGTCAATAATGAGATAGCCACCTTTTAGTAATTCTTTGGTTGCTAAGAGTGCACCCACTTTAGATTTCCCACCTACTAATGCAAGGCGGATAGGGATCTTTTTAACAATATCTGGTGAAACACCTATAGCTTCTGAAGCATGTACAATATGACCTTCCATATCAAAATAATGCCGAAATGCCTCAGCAACTGCTTTGTTACTTTCTAATTTTTCTACAACTTCCTTGGGTTCATTCCTGCGTCTAGCCATTGTCATTGCACTGCCAATACCAAATATTATCATATCTGCTTCAGCTAGTTTATGCAACACCTTTTGTATCGTGGGTTCCTTTTTAATAAGCTCTATGGAGGAATTGCTAAGATTATCAGGTATTGTAAAGAGCTTATAATTAGCTCCAATCTTCTTAGCTAACTCTACAGCAAGGGTATTGGCTTGAAATTCCACGCGCCCTCCTACACTTCCTCTAGCTGGTATAACAACTAAATTCTTGTAGTTTCCATGCTGCTTAGGCATAATCTCTACCATCTTTGCAATGGTCGTTCCTCCGGTAATCGCAATACTCATGTTATCCCTTAATAACTCACCCATCATACTTGCACAAGCCATTCCTAATTTCTTTTTAACCCCTTCATCCTTATCTGCATTACCTTTTACAATAACAACTTGCTCTAGCTCTAGAAGTTCCTCTACCTCTCTAGCCAATAAAGAAGCACCCTCTAGAACTTGAAGAGGTAGATAAAGACTACTTAACAAGTTCTCCCCTTCAGGTGTTAGGGTAATACCTAGATGAGAAAACTCTACTAGCCCTTGTTCCCTCAACGTATCTACTTCCTTTCGAATAATCCGTTCTGAAACTTGAAGCTGGGTAGATAAGTTACGTCTTCCAATAGGATTCTGTTCAGCTATTACCTGCAGGAGATGATATCTGCTCTTAAATAAGAGAGAGAACTCTGGAAGCAATAAATCGAATGCTGTTATTAACTTTTGCATTTTTCGCCTCCTTGGGTACATTTTTATCCCACAGTCTCTTTTTATGTCCCACGCCTTTATTGTATAAAATTTTTGAATATTAATCAATATTTTTCTTCTATATTTCTAATTCTTCATCATTATTTCTTTAGGATAGCCCTAAAATTTTAGTTTTTAGCCTCTCAATCTCTTTTACAATCTTTGAAGGAGGACTAAAAAAGACCTTGCAATTTTGCAAAGTCTCTGTACTTAACCTATTCTATAGATAATTTCATATCTTCCATGGTTAACGATTTATTTTCATCTAAAATAGTGATGGCAATATTGGAAGCATGGTCTGAAATACGTTCTAAATTACTGATGGTATCAAGGAATACCACACCAGATACTGAACTACACTTATTATCCGATAGACGCTTGATATGACGTGAACGAAGGATCTCTTCTAATTGATCGACTTGTTGCTCAAGTGGTAAAGCCTTTTTAGCAATGGTTTTATCAGCAAACTCATAAGCTTGCAAAGAAAGTTCAAAGCATTTGAGTGTGGCATCATAAATCTCTTGCAATTCTTTACGCGCAATATCGGAAAAAACCAAATCGTCTTTAATAAGAATTTCTGCAAGCTCTGCAATATTTTCTGCATGGTCCCCCACACGTTCAATGTCACTTACTGTATGAAATAAGCCTGTAATAACAGAATGTTCCTTTTCAGAAATTGGAGAATTAGAGAGTTTTACTAAATAGTGATTAATTCCATGTTGTAATTGATTAATAATTTTCTCACGTTTATAGACTTCCTCTATCTTATCTTCCTTCTTTTCAAACAAGGCTTCCATAGCTGCCTTTACATTAAGTTCTGCTAAATTACCCATTCTTACCACCTCTTTAACAGCATTTTCTACAGCAAAAGAAGGGGTTTCAATAATACGTTCATCCAGGTGTTTTAGCTCACCTTCTAAAACTTCCTCTCCACCTGAAATAATATGCTCTGCCAAATAAACCAATAAACCAGCAAAGGGGAATAAAATGATGGTATTTAATACATTAAATACAGTATGTACAATGCTTATTTGTGTCACCTCAATACTTACAGCAGCCAACTCAGGAACTGCAAACTTGAATAAGATGGATGCTACAATCGCAAAAATAATAGAACCAATAAAGTTAAACAATAAGTGAATCATTGCAGCACGTTTAGCATTCTTGCTTGCACCAATACTAGAAAGAATGGCTGTAATACATGTTCCAATGTTTTGACCTAAAATAATATAAATAGCTGAATTCCAAGGTACTAAAGCAGCTGTTGCTAATGCTTGTAAAATACCTACTGAAGCTGAAGAACTCTGAATGACAGCAGTAACAAGTGCACCTACTAAAATACCTAATAAAGGATTGTTACCTAAGACTATAAATAGGCTTTTTACTTCTTCAAGCGTTGAAAGTGGTTTAGCTGCATCGCTCATCCTATCTAAACCTAAGAATAATGCACCAAATCCAAATACAATTTGTCCCACATGCTTTATATGTTGTTTTTTAGAAAACATAGTCATAACGACACCAATAACAATACATAAAGGAGCCAGTACTGATGGTTTAAGAAAGCTCGTCCACTCGCCTAAAGAAACAATCCATGATGTAATGGTTGTTCCTATATTTGCACCCATGATTACTCCTACAGCTTGTGTTAATGACATAAGACCTGCATTAACGAAACCTACAATCATAACTGTTGTTGCAGAAGAACTTTGAATAAGGGCAGTTACACCTGCACCCACAAGTACACCTAAAAAGCGATTATTCGTTAACACACCCAATAGGTTTTTCATCTTGCTTCCAGCGGCCTTTTGTAAGCCTTCTCCCATATACTCCATTCCAAAGAGAAAAAGACCAAATCCACCCAAAAAGCCTAATGCTATACTAAGCCAATTTATATCATTCATTATTAACCTCCCAAGCCAGTTTTTACTAACCCATTTTAGCATCATCTATTTTGATGTACAAGTTCTATTTCTTATTTCATTAAAATATTTTTTACGACTTTTTATGACTTCTATGTCTAAAGTCTGTCTTAAAGCCTTAGTTCCCTAATCTCTTTTCTCAAGCTACTATACTTCCAAGCAAATAGTAATTTATAATAAAATGCTTTAAATTTCCCTTTTTCTTTTGCTATATTTTTGAGACATAGCGCTTTAAAGCCCTCTGCTTCTTGGATTGTTTCTAAAGAGACACCTTTATAACCATAACGCATGGCCATATAAGCCTCCACTATAACACTTAGGCAGTTATCCTCTACTTCTTCCTTCTTCCTACGCATGACATAATTAAGAAGTGTTTCCTGAGCCTTCATTTCTTTTCCTTGCTTACCCATTAGAAAAAAGATCTCTTTAATTAAGAAAAAAAGTTTTGTCTTATTATCAGCTGCCTGATAACATTTCACTTGATAGATTTTCATGCCGATTATATAGCTTAGTAGCAGAATGAAAAAAGCTAGACATAAACTCCCAACTATTTGCAAAAGATTTTTTCTAGAAGACTGGAAGCTGAAGCTATCTGGTGTTGCGGATTCATTCATTCTACGCATCATTTCTTCTTGGGTAAGTTGAGGCCCATATGAACCACTAGAAGTTACATTTCTCTCTATTAATGGATCATTTTTTTGCCAGTTTGTATAGCGTTTCTCCAAATACCCAGGTGTGGGTTCAAGAGGTATCCACCCCATCCCCTCTATATAAGCTTCTACCCAAGCATGTGCATTTTGACTATTTACATTATAACAATTGGTAGCTACTCTGTCTTTGTAATCTACTACATAGCCTTCTACATAGCGAGTAGGTATATCTAGACATCTCCCCATAACAGCCATGGCCGTGGCAAAATAAGTACAATAGCCTTTTTTACTGGTGAATAAAAAGTACTCTAAAAAATCTTCATTTTGGGGAAGCTCAGGAGGTGCTGTTGTGTAGGTATACTGACTAAAATACTCTTCTATAGCCTTTAAACGATCATAGTCATTATTCAAACCTTTGGTAATTTCTTTACTTAATTCCCTGACAGAAGGCGATAAACTTTCAGGAAGTGCTGTATAATGTTCTTTAATATAAAGAGCTCTCTTAGAAAAGACCTCTTGTAAATTTTCTTGTGGCAATGGCACTTCTAATAAAGCTTGATTGACTTCACCCTTTAGCTTCGACTTTAATTCTTGTGCGTCTATGGGTGCATTAATCGTTTCATAAGTAAAACCCTGTAGCCTTCTAAGTTGATCTGCTAGCTCTTCACTTTTTAAATTCAATTCTATAAAGTGAAGTTTATAACTATTTCCTTTTCCTAGTGCTTTATTGGTTAAAATACTTCCTCGACTGTCCTCTTCTTTTATTCCTTTCTTCTCTCTTATAAAGGAACCTACCTTAAGAGGATAAAAGACTGTCTTTGTCTTAATGGTATTATATATAATGTTAACTTTTTTCCCTTTTATAAGTGATTTTCTATCTTCTGGAGTTTCTTCAGATAGCCCATAAAAAAGCTCATAAAGGTCCAACAAATGCTCCTGTGTCTTCCATGGCAACTTTTCCTTACTTTTTTCCCAGCCTTCTCCTGTGAAGCTATCACTTACACTTCCTGTTAGGTAAAGTGCTCCTTCCGTTCTACTATTCATTTCTACATAGAGGGGTATTTTATCCTGCTTCTTAATCTCTCCTCCTAAAAAAGCCAGCTTCCCTTCTCCAGTATATCCAATAGAAAACTCACCTTTCCCTTCGATCAAATAACTTATTTCTTCTCCTACTGTAAGTAGGCTTTGTTTCACACTCTGTATAGTAGCCTTTACCAATCTCCACTCTATGGGGTTATTACTAGAAGGAAGTAAACAACTTATAGTAATGACTCCAAGCGCTATAGGCATTAAATACATAACCCCTTCTTGGGAACGTCTTACATCCCGTCCCTTATTACCAAATCGGGGGCAGTATTCCATAACAACAATCAGAAAAAAACAAAGCAAACAAGCCACTCCCATTTTAGGAAGATTATACTTTTGGAAAGTACAACCTATTAAAAAAGCAAAACTTCCAAGAGCTCCTATACCTTTAAGCCGTTCTTCTTTATGAAGGAGATAACTTCCTAAAGTCATTAAGAAAGCTAGGGTTACTAAGAGAATACAGGCGTAGCCCTTATTATAGTTTTTCCAGCTCCCATCATAGGTTGCGTACCATTTGGGCAATTCCCTAATCACTAACTTTATATAAACGGAAAAATTCCTAAGTATTAGAAAAATACCTATACCTAAAATACCTAGTATAAGATATAGCAGTACTTCTTTTTTGTAGTAATCTATAAGTTTTATAAAAAGGAGGCTCACTATAACACATGCTATGACCCACCCTTTATTTAAATGGAGTCCACCATAATCTTGTCCCATCAAAACCCAACCTAGCGCTAATAAAATGCAACTTACTAGTTCATAAAAAAGCGCACCTTTTTCTTTAAACATGGCTTTTCTCCTTTCATTATGCACCTAATACCTCTTGTAGACATTCTTGATTGGGAATAGAATAAACTTTAGCCCCATGCTCCACTAGGATCTCCTTTAACTTTTTGTTTTCTTTGTCTAAAGGCTGGGCGATTAATAGGAGGGCCACCTCATCTCCTCTTTTTAAACGATTTAAAATGGTTTCTCCTAACTTTTCAGTCAAGAGAGAGGTTAGCACATAAAAATAATGACCTGAATCGACTGGATTACTTTTTTGCAAAAGGGCCTCAATAGGAAAGTCTGAGTAAAATTTAAAATCAACTACTTTTTTATAAAACTGCCAAAAATCTGACTCATTATGAATAGAACATTCCTTTAAGCCTCCCTGCTCCCAATGCATTGTATACTTAATATGTTTTTCTTGATAATATTTCCCTAAGCTTAAGGCTACAGTCAAAAGGCAATCTTCTCTTCTAATACGTCCTACTTCATCATCTTCTACACGTGTTAAATCTATTAGAACATGATTACTTAATGGCTTAGGCTCTGTATACTGACGAACAAGTAACTCACCTTTTTTAGCACTTGCCTTCCAATGAATCCGTTTTCTAGCTTCACTTCCAGTATATTTTCTTACTTCACTTTCTAAAAAGCCCTCTCCTTTACTTATGTGAATCTGTAAGTTTTTAGGGTCTTCATCTAACGTCTTCACTTGAAGTTGATGGAGTGCATAAACCTTTGGCAAGATAGTCAATCTAAGCTTCCACACAACAGGATAATTTATTTTAAACAAGTAAAGAAAGTCTGCAATCTCTATACTTTTTACACCCACTTCATATTGACCTCTATATTTACAACAAAGTGAACCTTCTATCTTGACTTCATCTCCTGGCAACATACAGTAAACAGTCTCCAATTCTTTCCCTTGAATCTGTGAGGTTTCTTCATAAAAGTGTAATTTAATATGCGAGTAACTCAAATAATCTTTATTTACTAATTTAAAATAATAGGGCACTATCTCTTCCTTTATTACTGTCCTTTGAATAACTTCCTGATAAAAGTCTAGTCGAAAATAAACATAGGCCGTATAGGCTAAACTAACCATAGGTAAAAGTAGAAGGGTATAAAAAAGCAAATAAACGGTGGCTCCACCATAAAAGCTTGCAAAAACACCTGCTAATAAAAGGCTTATCCCTAATACTATTCTGTTTCTAATCACAGATCTTCCCCCTCTAAACAGGTATTTTAATTTTTCCTACAATTTGCCCTAAGATTTTTTCAGGTGTCAACTTCTGAAGCGTTGCTTCTGGTGCTAATAGGAGCCTATGTTGTAGTACAGGATCTATCATTTTTATAATATCATCAGGTATGACATAATCTCTTCCACTCACATAAGCCTTTGCTTGAGAGGCCCTTATTAAAGCGAGAGTCCCTCTTGGGCTTACACCCAGTTGAATAGCTGAATGCTCTCTGGTTTGGTGAACAACCTCATAAATATAACGAATTAAATCATCACTTATAACTACTTTTTTAACCTCCTCCTGCATCTTGCAGATGGTGGCTCCATCTAATACAGCCTCTAAACCTACCCCACCTTTATTTCCTAGGAAATTTTTCACCATTTTTATCTCATCCAGTTTACTAGGATAGCCTATAGAAATCTTCATTAAAAAACGGTCTAGCTGAGCCTCTGGTAAGTTAAAGGTCCCTAGATAATCAACAGGATTTTGAGTGGCTAATACTATAAAAGGCTTGGGAAGAGCATAGGTCTTACCATCTACAGTTACTTGCCTTTCCTCCATAGCTTCCAAAAGACTAGCTTGTGTCTTAGGAGAGGTCCGATTGATTTCATCTGCTAGGACGATGGAGCTCATAATGGCGCCTGGAGTAAACTCAAAGCTTCCTGTCTTCATATTATAAATAGAAAGTCCTGTTATATCACTTGGTAACGTATCTGGCGTAAACTGAATACGTGTAAAGGGGCAGTTGATCGATTTAGCTAGAGCATTGGCCAGTGTGGTTTTACCTACACCTGGTACATCCTCTATTAGTACATGTCCACCTGCCAGAAGGGTTATTAATGTATTTATAATGACTTCATTTTTCCCCACTATGATTTTTTCAATATTTTGGACTAGAGCAGAAATTTTTTCTTGATAATTCATAATATTCCCCCTTTTTATAATTACAAAACTATTATATCAATTACTTATGGCATTATACAGTGTTATTGTGCTTATTTATCCTTCTTTAATTTTATCCATTTTGCTATATAAAATTAAAAAAATAGAAGAACCTCTAAAGAAAGTCCTTCTATTTTGTATATTTAGCTCTCCATTTGTCTTATAGCTTCTCAAATTAAAGTCTGTCTATCCTTATTCTTCAAAAAGAGCAATACACTTATTTTCATCTAAAAGAAGTTCTGCAATATTAGCTGCATGATCTGATATACGTTCGATATTACTAATGGTATCTAAGAATACAATTCCAGAAAAAGCATCACATACATTATCTGCTAGACGTTTCATATGCCTTGAGCGTAATTTGCCTTCTAACCGATCTACTTCTTCTTCTAAAGGCAATGCTTTTTGTGCTAAGGCCTTATCTCCTGTAGCATAAGCCTCTAATGCCCATTCTAAACACTGGATTGCTTGCCTAGAAATATCTTGCAATTCTTTAGTTGCCATATCTGAAAATTTTAGATCCTTTTCAATAGCACTTTTGGCTAACTCTGCTATATTATCTGCATGATCCCCTACTCTTTCAATATCACTGACCGCATGAAAAAGGCCTGTCACTAAAAGCTGTTCTGTTACTGAAAGAGGGGTATTACTTAGCTTGATAAGATAGGCATTAATACCATGTTGTAATTCATTAATAACTTTCTCTCCTTCAAACACTTCATGGACTTTTTTGCTGTCCTTTTCAAATAAAGCTGTCATACTCTTTTTCATATTCCCCTCGGCTAATTTACCCATACGTATAACCTCTTTTGTTGCATTTTCAATAGCAAAGGAAGGGGTCTCTAAGATCCGTTCATCCAGGTGCTGCACTCTGCCCTCTTGTTCTTGTTCTCCGCCCCTTACTAGGCGTTCAGCTAAATATACCAAGGTCCCTGCAAAAGGAAAAAGGAGTAGTGTATTGAGTATATTAAAAATGGTGTGCACAACGCTAATCTCTGTTACACCAATAATGGCATTTCCTAAGGCTGGCACAAAAAAACGAAAAGCAACAAGAGCTATAATGGCAAAAATAATGGAACCAATAAAGTTAAATAGAAAATGAATGGTAGCTGCTCTTTTAGCATTTTTACTGGCTCCTATACTGGATAAAATAGCTGTCACGCAGGTCCCTATATTTTGCCCCAATATAATATAAATGGCTGAATTCCAAGGCACTAAGTTGGCTAAAGCTAAAGCTTGTAAAATACCTACTGATGCTGAAGAACTTTGAATAATAGCAGTAACTACTGCCCCAGTTAAAATACCTAAAAAAGGATAAGACCCTAAGGTAACAAATAGGGTTTTTACTTCTTCTAGCGTACGAAGAGGTTTTGCTGCACCACTCATCATCTCTAGGCCTAAAAACAGGGCTCCAAAACCCAATAAAATCTGCCCAATATCTCTTAGACGATTTCTTTTAGCAAACATCATCATAATAACACCTACTACAATAAAAACGGGTGCTAACACAGAAGGCTTTAAAAACTCTGTCCACTCTCCAAAGGAGACAATCCAAGCCGTAATCGTTGTTCCTATATTAGCCCCCATAATAACCCCTACTGCCTGCATAAGAGACATAAGGCCTGCATTAACAAAACCCACCACCATCACTGTAGTTGCTGAGGAACTTTGAATAAGAGCAGTTACGCCAGCGCCTACTAAAACACCTAAAAAACGATTGGAGGTAAGAACACCCAAAAGGTTTTTCATCTTACTCCCTGCTGCTTTTTGTAAGCCTTCTCCCATAAAATCCATTCCAAATAAAAAAAGTCCAAAGCCACCTAAAAAATCCAGTCCTACTTGTAACCAATTAATCTGCTCCATGCTTTGCCTCCAATATCACGCCCACATTTAACGCTACATTATTAGTTAATATCCCACCTTCTTAAGGTTTTTATAACCTTTTATTATAAATAAGACACTCACCTATTTTGGGAATATGTAGAAAAAAAGCACAAAAAAGCTACTGAAAACACCTACTAGGCAAAAAGGATCTCCCTTCTAACCTAATAGGGTTTTCAATAGCTTTTTTGATTTACATCATTGTTCCACCACCAAGAACCTCTTGTCCATTATAGAACACAATAGCTTGTCCTGGTGTGACTGCCCGTTGTTTATCATCAAACTCACAAATCACTACTTCTTCATCTTGCATCCTAATGGTACAAGGTGCTGCTTGATGACTGTACCTGATTTTAGCAGAGCATCTTAACTCGCCTTCTAATTTTTCAAAAGGCATAAAATTAAGTTGATTGGCATAGACCGTCGTTGTCATAATGTCCTCGTTTTGGCCAATAACAACAGTATTATCCTTAGGATTCAACTTAGTCACAAAAACAGGTTTCCCCATTGAAAGCCCCAATCCCTTACGTTGTCCGATGGTATAGTGAATGAGTCCTTTATGTTTTCCAAGAATCTTCCCATCTTTTGTAACAAAATGGCCTTCAGGGGATTTTTTCCCTGTTTCTTCTTCAATAAACTTGGCATAATTATCATCAGGTACAAAGCAGATTTCTTGACTATCTGGCTTACTGGCTACAGCTAGTCCAATCTCTTTTGCAATGGCCCTTACTTCATCTTTTGTATATTCTCCTAAAGGCATCAATGTATGAGCCAATTGGTATTGTGTCAGATTATAAAGGGCATAGGTTTGGTCTTTTGCCAAGGTTTTAGACTGCTTTAAGGTATAGCGGCCTGTTTTTTCATCCTGAATCACTCTGGCATAATGACCTGTTGCAATATAGTCTGCCCCTATTTGAAGAGCCTTATGAAGCATGGATTCCCACTTGACATAGCGATTACACGCAATACAAGGATTGGGTGTACGTGCATTTTGATACTCTTCTAAGAAATAATCAATAACATGTTTCTTAAAGTCCTCTCTAAAGTTAATCACATAATGAGGAATTTCTAGCTTTTGACAGACACGCCTGGCATCATCTACTGCTGAAAGGCCACAACACCCTCCATCTTTATCTTCTGGAGCATCCTTTTGCCAAATCTGCATCGTAATCCCTATGACCTCATAACCTTGTTCCTTTAAAAGATAAGCTGCTACTGAACTATCTACCCCACCAGACATGCCCACTACAACTTTTTTCTTATTCTGATTAGGCATTGCAGCATCCAGACCCTTCTTCGTGGTCGTGGTCATGATCGTGTACATCTGCTACTGGTTCCTTTAATCCTTCTATTGTAATATTATTTTTCTTCGCATAATCCCAAAGTGCAGCATGAAGAGATTCTTCTGCTAATAAAGAGCAGTGCATTTTTACAGGTGGAAGACCATCCAAAGCTTCTGCTACAGAACGATTGGTTATTTTAAGGGCTTCTTCTATGGTTTTTCCTATTACAAGTTCTGTTGCCATAGAACTGGTTGCAACAGCTGCACCACAACCAAAGGTTTTAAATTTAGCATCTTTAATAATGCCATCTTCTATTTTAAGATAAACTTTCATAATATCGCCACATTTAGCATTGCCAACAGTACCTACACCACTGGCATCTTCCATTTCACCTACATTTCTTGGATTCATAAAATGATCCATAACTTTTTCACTATACATACGTTCACCTCATCTATTTATCTTCTATCATTTACTTTTTAATGGGTACTATTTATTATTTTTCAAAAAATCTTCATAAAGTGGAGACATTGCTCGCATTCGCTCTACAATGGTTATCATTTTTTCAATAACGAAATCAATATCTTCTTTTGTGTTCGTCTCGCCTAAAGTAAAACGAATAGAACCATGGGCTTTTTCATGAGGAATGCCTAATGCTAAAAGGACATGAGAAGGGTCTAAAGAACCTGATGTACAGGCTGAACCACTAGAAGCTGCTACTCCATTCATATCTAATAAAAGAAGTAGAGATTCTCCTTCCACAAACTCTACACCAATATTTACATTATTCGCCAGTCTTTGTGTAGGATGTCCATTCAGTTTGGTATGAGGAATTTTTTCTAAAAGGCCACTAATTAATTGATCCCTAAGAGTGGTTAAATACTCCACTTTAGAATCAAAATTTTTATAGGCAAGCTCCATGGCTTTACCAAGTCCTACTATACCAGGTACATTTTCAGTTCCAGCTCGACGACCTCTTTCTTGCCCACCACCATGAATAAGGTTTGTAATCTTTAACCCTCTTCTTATATAAAGGGCACCTATTCCTTTAGGACCATTGATTTTATGACCAGATAAAGATAATAAATCAATATTTTGTTCTTTTACATCGATACGAACTTGACCTACTGCCTGTACAGCATCTGTATGGAAAATAACATTGTGTTTTTTAGCTATTTCTGCTATTTTTGAAATAGGGTTAATGGTTCCAATTTCATTGTTAGCATACATGATACTTATTAGAATGGTATTTTCCTTAATAGCTGCTTCAACAGCTTCAGGTGAAACCACTCCATGGGCATCTACATCCAAATAAGTCACTTCATAACCTTTTTTCTCTAAGTATTCACAAGTATGCAAAACGGCATGATGCTCCACCTTAGAGGTAATAATGTGATTGCCTTTATCTCTATAGCTTTCAGCTATTCCTTTAAGTGCCCAGTTATCTGCCTCAGAACCACCACTTGTAAAAAAGATTTCATTGGTATTTGCTCCTAAAGCTTTGGCTATTTTTTCCCTTGCTTCATCTACAGCCTTTTTATTGATTTGAGCCACTTGATACACACTTGAAGGGTTTCCAAAACTCTCTATAAAATAAGGGAGCATTGTATCTAAGACTTCTTTTTTTACAGGCGTTGTTGCCGCATTATCTAAATAAATTTTATTCATTATTTGCCCACTCCTTAGTGTTCCTAAATATAAAATATACTTGATGCATTCTCATTTATTTTTTCATAATCATCCATAAGCTGTTTGAGGGTAATATTATCAACAACTTTGTTAATACTATCTCTAATCTTTTCCCAAACTGAATGGGTAACACATTTACCATTTAGAGCACAATGAACGGTATTGCCCTCGCAGGTACAATCTGTAGGAGCTAATGAGCCTTCTAAAGCTCTTAGTATTTCTCCTATTGTAATATCTTCAGCATCTCTTGCTAAAAAGTAACCTCCTTGTGCACCACGCACACTAGTTACTAATCCATTTTTTTTGAGAAGAGCTATAAGTTGTTCCAAGTAATTTTCAGAAATTGAAAGTCTTTCGGAAATACTTTTTAGGGAGACATGTTTTTCTTTTGAATAAACAGCTAAATCAACCATTGCTTGTAGACCATAACGTCCTTTAGTTGATAGTTTCATTTGTTCACCTCCAATTCCTAGTAATTCTCTAGGAATTATATTTTCAGCATATCATTAGGCTGTTTCTTTGTCAATATTTCTTTTTATTTTTTACTGCTTATCTTATAAGATATTAAAGGACCACCCTAAATGTCCTCTACTGCCCTCTTAGGTTACTCCTTCAGAAGTAGCCTCTCGTGCATGTAAATTGACATTTATAAGCAGTCCCTTATACATATTTTGTATTCTATTTGCATATTCTTTAATATATTTAGGAGCTATATAATTAAATGAGCTTTAGACTTAATAAATAATATATTGGTAAATATACTACCTACTAGTAACTTCTGCTCCTCACTTGGCCCCATTTGAGGAGTAGGACTATCTTTTGAAGTGTAAAGGATTTATAAATCTGAAGCTCATTATTTTAATAAGTTATGAAATTGTTTAAAAAGGGGATACTCTACCATTTTAATACTCTATGCTATATAATATGTTTTCTCAGAAAATGTGTGCTACTTATTTTATTAATAGTTTATGCCAATACCTCCTCTTAATGTTCCTTATTTTTGTTTTTTCATCATTTGTCACAATTTTGAGTCAATATTAATCACAAAACTTATTTTTATATTTAATAAAATGTGATATATTTAATATAATACTTTATTAAATATCATTTATTAGGATGTGAATTAGAATGGATGTTAATAACTCCCTAGACGCCTTAAAAGACGTTCTTTATGACAAGTCTTATACTTGTCCTATATGTAATCACAAATTCGTCGCAAAAGCTATTAAGCTTGGTAAAAATCAAGTCACTTCTGTAGACATCGATTTATTTCCTCACTACAGTATTGTCAATCCCATTCTTTATGACATACTCTTCTGTGAAAGCTGTGGCTATGCTGCTGTTAATAAATCTTTTGAAAAAATATTACCCAAGCAAAAAGAGTGGATTAAGGAACAAATTTGTTCGAATTACAAATTCCACCCTCTAAGTGAATATGTGACGATTAATGAGGCTATTTACAAACATAAAATGGCTCTTCTCGCTTGTCTGACCAAAAAGGGAAAGGTAGGTGAGCAGGCCTATCTGGCTCTTCATATTGCTTGGCTCTATCGTGAGTTACAGGATTCTCCTAATGAGATGGCTTTCCTCGATCGGGCCTATACTGGTTTTGATACCGCAATCTCTACTGAGCGCTTTCCTATCTTTGGATTAGATGAGGTCACTACTTTTTACATATTAGCTGCCATAGCCTATAAATTGAATAAGATAATGGAAGCAAAAAAATATTTAGGAACTGTACTGACTACAAGTGGTATTTCCGACCGTATAAAAGATCGTGCACTTGATTTGAAAACTATTCTCAATCAACTCTAACCTTTTTATCTCTTACAAGGGGATTTAAAAATAAGAAGTGATATAACATAAAGTGAAGCTTTTCACTTGATGTTATATCACTTCTTATTTTTACTTTCTCAGTCCTTACCATCCAGGATATTTAGCCACCCACTCAGTAGTATCCTTGTACCCTGTATAGAGATCCTCTGCTATTTCTTCTATTTCTTTATTTAACTCTACCTTTTTAATCCAATCCTCATCTATCTTTTCTATTCCCAAATAAGTACCTAGGAGATTTCCTGTTAAGGAACCGACTGTTCCACTATTTCCATCCTGATTAACTGCTAGTAATAGCCCTGCTTTAAAATCATTGGTATAACTTAAACTACAATAAAGAGCCATAGCTAGTGCTTCTTCTGCTAAAAAGCCTTCTCCCAAGCTCTGTAATTTCTCTCTACTTGGTTCACCTTTCTGAGCTAACTCTCTTGCCCTGTCAATGGCAAGTACACATTCTTCACTCTTTTCCCATCCTTTTAAAATACATAATGCCTTTTCTATGGCTCCTTCTAAGTTCTCACCTTCAATAAGATAATGAATAATCGTTGCAAAGGTGCCACTGGCTAAATAGCCTGTTGGATGACTATGGGTTATAGCTGCAGTATTGGCTCCCATCTCAAATACTAACTCTTTATTTTCCATAAGGCCTACAGGTGATACGCGCATAATCCCACCACAGCCTTTACTATCATTAATTGGCCTTTTAATGGAACCTCTAATTCCTCGTCCTAAAGTTGTAATACTGGTTACACCTGGTTCTCTATAAGCATGCAATCTTGTTACCTTAATAAGCCAACCATCATAGTCTTTGGCATTCCAATGAGGTGTCGTCAGACCTTGGGTATAGAGCCACCTTAAATAGGCTCTAAACACACCACGCAAGGTGGTATCTAAATCACGTGGCTCTTGATTTTTATGAGCTTTTACATCACTTCTTAAAAGGCCTTCTGCAGTAAATAACGTCATCTGCGTATGGTCAGAGATAAGGGCCTCTTCCACACCCTCTGGAACAATGAGGTATTCTAATCCTTTCTCACCATATAATCTTTTTATTTCATCATATTTCATAAAAGCTACAGGCGCACCCAATGCATCTCCAATAGCTCCTCCCATTAAACATCCATAAAAATGCTGTGCGCTTTTCATCATAGAGTTTGCCCCCTGTTGCGATAATTTTTTACTTATTATAATTTTAACAATTAAGACACCCTTTTTCAATACTCACAAAATAAATATTTATTTTACATGCTTTTTAACAGTATTATCTCGTTCAAAAGAATCTGCCATCCTACAAATCTTTTTTTGTTCCAACAAAAAAGGTATATAAGCTCTTTTCACTCAACTTTCTTACAATACACTGTTTATTCTTTAACAGTCTATTCTAAAGAAACTTATCGTCTTTTTGGCTTATATACCTTTCCTTTGATACTCTTTTTATTCTAAGATCAAATCACTAATAGCTGCTCCAGGGGCTACCATAGGTAATACCATTTCATCAATACCAATATGACAATCCAAAACAGCTGGTTTCTTTCTCTCTAATGCTTGACTAAAGGCTTTATTAAATTCTTCTTGTGTGGTGATAGTATAACCTGCTATACCATAAGCTTTTGCTAGAAGGGCAAAGTCTGGCCCTCTATCTAGAGTACTCTCGGCATAACGCTTCTCATAAAACTTGGTTTGCCATTGACGTACCATCCCCAAGGTTCCATTATTCATTACAAGAATAATAACAGGAATATCGTAATAAGCAATTGTAGCTAATTCATTGCAATTCATTCGGAAAGAACCATCCCCTGCAATATGCACCACTTGTTTATCTGGTCTACCTATTTGCGCCCCAATACTGGCACCTGTTCCATAACCCATGGTACCTAGTCCACCTGAACTAATAAAGGTTCTAGGCTTGGTATATTTAAAGAACTGAGCTGCCCACATTTGATGTTGTCCTACTTCAGTAGTAATAATGGCTTCTCCTTGGGTTTGGTCATAGACACTCTCCAATATAAATTCTGGTCGCAAGGTCTCATCCTTCTGATAATCAAAGTGAAACTCTTCCTTCCACACCCTTACTTGTTCAATCCATGCATCATGCTCCATTTGTGGAATTAAACTAATAAATGTAGCTAGGATTTCTCTTACATCTCCAATAACGGCGCTATAGGCTTTAATATTTTTACCTACTTCAGCTGGATCGATGTCCACATGTAAAATTTTAGCATGAGGGGCAAATTGAGATACATCACTGATCACACGGTCACTAAACCTGGCTCCTAAAGCAATAAGTAGATCACATTCTGTTGTAGCTAAATTAGAAGCCTTGCTTCCATGCATACCAATGAGTCCCGTAGCTAAGGGATGGGTTTCAGCAAAACCTCCAATACCCATTAACGAAGTGGCAACAGGTGCTTGTAACTTCTCTGCAAATTGTAAAAGCTCCTCTTGTGCTCCACTACCGATGACACCCCCACCACTATAGATAAAGGGCTTTTTTGCCTCCTTCAGTAGACTGACAGCCAAATCAATAGCCTGCTGTCTTATGGTATGAACGGTACGTCCTGTAGGCTTTGGGTTTTGCACTTCATACTCACAAAATTGAGCAGAAATATCCTTTGGAATATCTATAAGCACAGGACCCGGCCGACCAGATTGGGCAATATAAAAAGCTTCACGAATGGTATCTGCTAGCTTCGTAACATCCTTCACAATATAATTATGCTTTGTGATAGGCATAGTAATACCTGATATATCTACTTCCTGAAAACTATCCTTACCTAATAAGGTGGTTGGTACATTTCCAGTAATGGCTACCATAGGTACAGAATCCATGTAGGCTGTGGCAATGCCTGTTACGAGATTCGTTGCTCCAGGACCTGAGGTGGCAATACATACCCCTACCTTTCCTGTTGCCCTTGCATAACCATCTGCAGCATGTGAAGCCCCTTGCTCATGAGCTGTTAAAATATGCCGAATACGTTCTTTATTTTTATATAGTGCATCATAAATATTGAGTACTTGACCCCCAGGGTAACCAAAAACAGTATCTACTCCCTGCTCCACTAAGCATTCAATAAGTATTTGCGATCCATTTATCTTCATACTTCTCCCCCTACTATACTTTAAAAATGGCCCCTGTACTGGCAGATGTCACAAGATTAGCATAACGTGCTAAATAACCTTTTGTTACCTTTGGTTCTGGTTTTACCCAATTTGCACGTCTTTTAGCAAGTGTCTCCTCATCTACTTCCAGTTCAATGGTACAAGCGTTCATATCAATACTAATGGTATCCCCATCTTCAACGAAAGCAATGAGTCCACCTTCTGCTGCTTCTGGAGAAACATGGCCAATACATGCTCCTCTTGTAGCACCTGAGAAACGCCCATCTGTAATAAGCGCCACATCTTTATCTAATCCCATTCCTGCAAGGCAAGCAGTTGGTTGAAGCATTTCGCGCATACCAGGACCACCCTTTGGTCCTTCATAACGGATAACCACTACGTCGCCTTTTTCGATCTTGCTACTATCAATAGCAGCTATGGCTTCTTCCTCACTATTAAATACCTTTGCCTTGCCTTTATTAACTAGCATTTCTGGTGCAACGGCTGAACGCTTAACTACACAGGTATCCTTTGCTAAGTTACCTTTTAAAACAGCTATACCTCCTGTTTCACTATAAGGATTTTCAATAGGACGAATAATCTCTTGATTCTTATTGGATACCTTCGCGAGATTCTCTTCAATTGTTTGACCTGTTATAGTCATTAAAGAAGTATCTAATAAATGCTTCTTCGTTAATTCTTTCATAACAGCTGCTACACCTCCTGCAAAATGAAGGTCTTCCATATGGTGCTCACCTGCCGGGGCAAGATGGCAAAGATTTGGTGTATGCAAACTGATTTCATTGGCCATATCTAAGTTGATATGAACGCCTGCTTCATGAGCTATTGCAGGCAGGTGTAACATCGTATTGGTACTACAACCTAATGCCATATCCACTGTCAAAGAGTTTCTAAAGGCTTTATCATTTAAAATATCACAAATTTTAATATCTTTATCGATCATATTCATAACAGCTATACCTGTATATTTAGCTAAACGAATACGTTCTGCAAATACAGCAGGGGTGGCACCATTACCTGGAAGAGCAATACCTAACACTTCACACATACAGTTCATACTATTAGCAGTATACATTCCTGAACAAGAGCCACAACCAGGGCAAGCATGATTTTCATACTCTTTAAGTTCTTCTTCTGTTATTTTTCCAGCATTATAGGCCCCTACTGCTTCAAAAGTCACTGAAAGATTGGTTTTCTTACCATTTACCATTCCTGCAAGCATAGGTCCTCCACTAACGAGAGTTGTAGGTAAATTCATACGTGCTGCACCCATTAACATCCCTGGAACAATTTTATCACAGTTAGGTACTAATACTAAGCCGTCAAAAGCATGCGCTGTGGCCATACATTCAATAGAGTCAGCGATAAGTTCTCTTGTTACAAGAGAATACCTCATCCCCTCATGTCCCATAGCAATGCCATCACACACACCTATAGCAGGAATTTCAATAGGTGTTCCCCCTGCCATACGAATTCCTGTTTTTACTGCCTCTGTTACCTTATCAAGATGTGAATGGCCTGGTACAATCTCACTTTTGGCTGTTACAACCCCAATAAGAGGTTTATCTATTTCTTCATCTATGTAACCCATTGCTTTAAACAAAGAACGATGCGGTACTCTTGCTGCACCTACTTTTACACGATCACTTTTCATTTTATATTCTCCTTTACTCTATTTCTGCTTATTTTTCTTCTAGAAGGGAATCTTTTTTATGTACTCAAAAATACTTAATGGAATAAATAAGCGGAAAGTAGCTCCTGCCACTTTCCTGCTCTTTATTTTTTGTTAGAAAATATCTGTTCCATTGCTGTTAGCATACTCTTTAAAGGCTGCTAATAGTGCTTTTGTAATAGGTCCAGCTACACCGTCCCCAATAACTCTTCCATCTACAGTTGTCACCGGAATAGCTTCTGCAGCTGTACCTGTTAAGAAGCATTCATCTGCATTATAGACATTAAAGAGTGTAAACTCCTTCTCTACCATCTCATAGCCTAGTTTCTTAGCAAGCTCCATTACTGTACGTCTTGTAATGCCATCCAAAATGCCAATATAAATAGGTGGCGTATAAATCACTTTATCTTTAACAATAAAGATGTTATCTCCTGTACACTCTGCTACAATTCCATCGTGATTCAGCATTAAAGCCTCTGCAGCTCCTGCACGATTAGCCTCTATTTTTGCTAAAATATTATTTAGATAGTTAAGTGATTTGATTTGAGGATCTACTATAGTCGCCTTATTTCGTCTCTGGGTTGCTGTAATCAGAGGCATTCCCTTTGTATACATCTCTTCAGGATAAAGTGTAATACTCCCTGCAATACAGAAAACAGTAGCCTTAGGACATTTTGTAGGGCTTAGACCCAAATCCCCTTTTCCTCTTGTAACAACTAAACGGATATAACCATCCTTACAGTTATTCCTTCTACATGTTTCTAAAAGGGCTTCTGTCATTTCTTTTTTAGATAGTGGGATCTCCAACATAATGGCTTTGGCAGCTGCATAAAGTCTCTCAATATGGTCTTCACATCTGAAGATTCTACCATTATAGGCACGAATTCCCTCAAATACTCCATCCCCATAAAGTACACCATGGTCAAAAACAGAAACCTTTGCCTCGTCTTCGTTTACAAACTCACCATCCAAATAAATAATACGTTTACCCATGTTCCTCTACCTTATCTGTCACTTTTATGTGGCACCTTTCTTTTTATTTTTAATTTTACCAAACTTTCAGGTCTTTTAACAGACTATTTAATGGCTTCAGTAATAAGGTCTCCCATTTCTTTTGTTCCAATTTGCTTCATCCCTGCACTCATAATATCTCCTGTACGATAACCTGCATCAAGCACACCCATAACCGCAGCTTCAATAGCATTTGCTTCTTTTTCTAAGTTAAGAGAATAACGGAGCATCATTGCTGCTGAAAGAATAGTAGCAATGGGATTCGCTTTATTTTGACCAGCAATATCTGGTGCACTACCATGACTTGGTTCATATAAACCAAGAGAACCTTCTCCAAGAGAGGCTGAAGCTAACATACCAATGGAACCAGTAATAATACTTGCTTCATCTGATAAAATATCACCAAAGATATTCGAAGTCACAATGACGTCAAATTGCTTTGGATTCACAACAAGTTGCATGGCTGCATTATCTACATACATAAAGGAGTATTCTACTTCTGGATAGTCTGTTGCCACACGGTTAACAACTACTCTCCAAAGTCTAGAGGATTCAAGCACATTCGCTTTGTCCACTACACATACTTTCTTGTTACGTTTCATGGCTGCCTCAAATCCAACTCTTGTGATGCGTTCAATCTCTGCTACAGTGTATTTTTCAAGGTCAGAAGCATAAGTCTTACTATCATCTTCCTCACATACCACTTTATTCTTCTCACCAAAGTAAATACCACTTGTAAGTTCTCTGACAATCAGAATATCTAAACTATCCCCAATAATTTCTTCTTTTAATGGACTAGCATGTTTAAGTTGTGGATAAAGGACTGCAGGGCGAAGATTTGCAAACAGTTTAAGTGCTCCACGAATACCTAAAAGCCCTTTTTCTGGACGGTCTCCATTAGGAAGGTTATCCCATTTAGGACCACCTACTGCTCCTAGAAGTACTGCATCCGCCTTAAGGCAAGCATCGATCGTTTCTTGTGGCAGTGAAGAACCCTTTTTGTCAATAGCTACTCCACCCATCATTTGTTCATCATATGTAAATGTATGACCGTATACTTTACCCACTTGATCTAATACTTTAACAGCCTCCCTTACGATATCTGGGCCAATGCCATCGCCTGGAAGTGTGACTATTTTATACTCCATCTTCTCTATCTCCTTTTTACCTATTTATTGTCTTTTCCATTTTGTCTTTAGTTTTTTATGCTTCGTTTTGTTTGATATAGTTTACAAGGCCGTTAGCCTTAATAATCTTTTGCATAAATTCTGGGAAAGGTTGCCCTTGGTAGGTTTCTCCCTTTGTCACATTGGTGATAAGGCCTGTATCAAAGTTGACTTCTACTACATCTCCTTTGGAAATACCATCTGCTGCAGCTTCACATTCTACGATAGGAAGTCCAATATTAATGGCATTGCGATAGAAAATACGTGCAAAGGTTCTTGCAATGACACAAGATACGCCTGCCGCTTTAATAGCTATAGGTGCATGCTCACGTGAAGAGCCACAACCAAAGTTTTTATCTGCAACAATAATGTCCCCCTCTTTCACCTCTTTTACGAAATTGGCATCAATATCCTCCATACAATATTTAGCTAATTCCTTAGGATCAGATGTATTTAAATAACGTGCTGGTATAATAACGTCTGTATCTACATTATCGCCATAGCGAAATACGGTTCCTTTTGCATTCATAATTCTTATTCCTCCCTAAATTAAAGTGTTTCTGGATTAGTAATATAGCCTGTTAAAGCAGAGGCTGCTGCTACAGCTGGACTTGCAAGATAAACTTCTGACTCGACATGTCCCATACGTCCTACAAAGTTACGATTAGTAGTAGAAACAGCGCGTTCTCCTGCTGCTAAAATACCCATATGTCCTCCTAAGCAAGGTCCACAAGTTGGTGTACTAAATACCGCACCTGCTTCTACGATATCTTTAATAATGCCTTCTTCAAGAGCTTGTAAATAAATCTTTTGTGTACCTGGGAAAACAATGACACGAAGATCCTTACATACTTGTTTTCCTTTTAAAATATCTCTTGTAATACGAAGGTCTTCCATACGGCCATTGGTACAAGAACCAATCACCACTTGGTCAATTTTAACTTCCTTGGCACCTATTTCATCTACTGTCTTGGTGTTTTCTGGAAGGTGTGGGAAAGCTACGGTTGGTCGTACTTTAGAAAGGTCAATTTCATATACTGCATCATACTCGGCATCTGCATCTGCTTCATAGATTTTGTACTCTTTGGTACTATGTTCTTTTACA
>JAEYNQ010000267.1 GCA_023412455.1 Bacillota bacterium | reverse complement strand
TTAGCCATGTAAATTTCTCCTACTCTTATTTTCTATATTAGATACCTTTAGAGTTGTGTCAATACCTTTTTAAAAGCTGTGGCTATTGGTAAACCTTTGAACTCTTGTATAGTAAAATAAGCTATATTAGACCTATTGGTCTTAATCTCTTTAATCTGCTCTTCTCCTCTTTCATTCCACGGAATGACAAGAGGCCTCATATTCCATTTTCTATGACTAAAAATATGGGTTCTTAATTCCAACTCTTTTTGAATCTCTATGGATGGACTATATTTCTCCCATTCAACACCCTCTATCATGGGGATTCCCCATAAATGAGCGAGCAACCCTTCTGCAGGCCTTCTCTCTAATCCAAATTGGTTACCCTTCTTTAATAGAACTAATGTATAGCTCTCTTCTATAACTTTTGTCTTTTTACGCTTAATTGGAAAAAGTTCTTCTTCTCCCCTTTGGTGAGCTTCGCATAAGTTTTCTAAAGGGCAGGCCATGCATCTTGGATTTTTAGGTGTACAGATCAAAGCACCTAATTCCATTAAAGCCTGATTGAAGCGATTAGGATCATGAGGCATCAAATCCATTACTTTCCCCTCAAATATCTTACGATTTTTAGCGAGTCCTATATCATCCTGTATACAAAACTGCCTCGCTAAGATGCGCATGACATTACCATCTACTGCTGGCAATGGCAAATGATACGCAATACTACAAATAGCACCTAAAGTATAGGGGCCTATCCCTGGTATTTCTTTTATCTCCTCGGGTTCTGTAGGCATAATGCCCCCCCACTTTTCAGAAACTAACTTAGCCCCTTTTTGTAAGTTCTCAGCTCGCCTATAATAGCCTAGCCCTTGCCAATAATGATGGACCTCCTCCAAAGAAGCTTCAGCTAAAGCTTTAGGATTAGGGAATCTCTCCATAAATCGAAGGTAATAAGGGATAACTGTATCTACTTGTGTTTGCTGAAGCATCACCTCAGATACCCATATAGCATAGGGATCTGAAGTTTCTCGCCAAGGCATCTGTCTTTTATTGGTATCAAACCAATGAAGGAGCTTCTGGGAATAATTATCTTTAATAGAGTCTATTGAAAAACGTCTTACTTGTTCATTCTCTTCATTCTTATTTTGCATTTTAATTTCCTTTTACTATTTTGGGCATTAATCTACTTTACATTATTTTTAGATTAACTTCTTATCTCTATACTCATTAATCCTTTTCGTTAAAATTTCCTAGGAAATTAAATATTTCTCGTTTATATTACATGTTGTACAGTTTCCTCATTTTTTAGGTGGTAAATTTCCTAATTTTAGCATAATCTTTGCTTCGGGATGTTTAGAAAGTTCATAGCGATAGGGCATCTCTAAGTAGTGCTCTCCCTCTATAACAATTCTTAGCATAGGTCTTCCTAAATCCTCCATGAAGTTTTTCTCTACTATTCCAATCAGCCTATTATTGAGTAATACAGTGGTTCCTATGGGATAAAAATTAAGTATGCTTTCTAGGGTTTCCCTTACTTGTATATTAAGTCTTTCTTTCCTTAGTAGTAATACTGCTTCATTCATTGGAACACCTGGTCTATACGGCCTATCAGATATAATAGCATTAAAAACATCACAACAGGCTACAATCTTAGCTCCTATATGTAAATCTTCTCCTTTTTTCAAGGGATAACCACTGCCATCTTCCCTCTCATGATGACACAATACAATAACCTTTGCTATGGCACTTAAAGTTGGATTATCCTTAACGATATTATAGCCTATTTGAGGATGTTGTTTAATAAGCTCAAATTCATTAGTGGATAGCTTTTCTTTTTTTTCCAGTACTTCTTTAGGAATGAATAGCTTCCCTATGTCATGAAGTAAGCAGCCTGTTACAATGTCTCTAATCTGATCCATCTTTAATCCCATTTTTACGGACAAAATAAGGGATAAAATAGCTACTCCTAAAGAATGATCATAGGTATCTTCATCATTTCTCTTAATATTCATAATGTCATAAACCATATTCTTCCCCATTATTTCTCCTAATAATGAGTCTACAATATTTTCTACATCTTTTATATTCACCCGAATATCATTTTGATTTTTTATTATGGCATTTTTGAAATCATTTGTTAAAACCTTTTTCTTATTTTCATCTATAAGACTTATTGGCTCTATCCCTTCGGATAATTCATCATCTATATAAACATATGAAATATTATACTCTTGGAGTTTCTCCTTATAGGATAACCTATAAAGTGTTTGACTTTTTAGTAAAACTACCCCCCCTTTTCGTACAATATCTTTGGCAATTATCTCATTTCCCCTAAGCTTATCTACTTCTACCAATCTCATCTACTTACCACTCTTCCCCTTACAAAAGTTTAGCATAATTAGTATAAAAAGAGATTATAACACTTAAAAAGCCTTATAATCTCTTCTATAAATAAGTTACATCAAATATTCTTTAAATTCAAGCGTGTAATTGCTTTTTTTAGTGCCACTTCTGCACGAATTCTATCCATATTTTTATCAGATAGTCGTTTTTCAGCTCGCTCTTTAGCTTGCCTTGCTCTCTCTGGGTCAATTTCCTCTGGAAACTCAGAAGCATCAGTAAGTACAACTACACGGTCCCCTGTTATCTCTGCAAAGCCACCCATAGTTGTAGCTACTTTACTGTCACCATCTTGAGTATATTTAATGGTATTATAGTCTAATAAGGCTACAAGTGGTTCATGGTCATAAAGTACAGCCATTTCTCCTTCTGTTGTTCGAAGAATAACAGATTCTACTTCTTCATCTAATATTTTCTTTAGTGGCGTTAAGATTTGAAGCTTTAATTTTGTTTTTGCCATCTTTCATCACCACCTATAGTGTTTTTGCTTTTTCTATAGCATCTTCAATAGTACCTACCATATAGAAAGCATTTTCTGGAAGCTCATCATGTTTACCTTCAAGAATCTCTTTGAAACTACGAACGGTTTCTTTAATTGGCACATATTGTCCAGGGTTTCCTGTAAAGACTTCTGCAACGTGGAAAGGTTGAGAAAGGAATTTTTGTATCTTACGGGCACGGCTAACAGTGATTTTATCTGTTTCACTGAGTTCATCCATACCTAAGATAGCAATGATATCTTGAAGCTCCTTATAACGTTGAAGAATCGCTTGAACCCCACGAGATACTTCATAATGTTCTTCTCCAACGATTTGTGGATCAAGTACACGTGATGAAGATTCAAGTGGATCTACTGCTGGGTAGATCCCTTGTTCTACGATAGCACGTGAAAGTACTGTTTTTGCATCTAAGTGAGCAAAGGTTGTTGCTGGAGCTGGGTCAGTTAAGTCATCGGCAGGAACGTATACAGCTTGAACAGATGTAATAGAACCTTTTTTAGTGGATGTAATACGCTCTTGAAGTGCTCCCATCTCTGTAGCAAGTGTAGGTTGGTAACCTACGGCACTTGGTGTACGACCAAGAAGGGCAGAAACCTCTGAACCTGCTTGTACAAAACGGAAGATATTATCTACGAATAAAAGAACGTCTTGTCCTGACTCATCACGGAAATATTCCGCCATTGTAAGACCTGTTAAGGCCACACGCATACGTGCACCAGGTGGCTCATTCATTTGCCCAAACACCATGGTTGTTTTAGAAATAACTCCAGACTCTGTCATCTCATGGAAAAGGTCATTTCCTTCACGTGTTCTCTCACCTACACCAGCAAATACAGAGAAACCACCGTGTTCTGTAGCAATGTTACGGATAAGCTCTTGGATAAGTACCGTTTTACCTACCCCAGCACCTCCGAAAAGACCGATTTTTCCACCTTTAAGGTAAGGACAAATAAGGTCTACTACCTTGATCCCTGTCTCTAAAATCTCTGCGGCTGTAGATTGTTCTTCAAAAGATGGAGCTTGTCTATGAATTGGCCACTTTTCTACTTGTGGATTCTCTTTTCCATCTACTGCTTGTCCTGTAACATTGAAGATACGCCCAAGGGTCTCTGTACCTACTGGAACAGAAATGGGGCCCCCCGTGTCTACTGCTTCCATGCCACGAACAAGTCCTTCTGTTGCTGACATCGCTATACAACGCACTACATCATCACCAAGATGCTGAGCAACTTCTACTATAAGCACATTGCCATCTTGTTTTTTGATTTCAATAGCATTATATATTTCAGGCAGCTTTTGCGCACTAAATTTAATATCTAGAACGGCTCCAATTATTTGGACGATATGTCCTACATTTTGTGCCATATATCTTTCACTCCTCTACCTGTTATTTGAGTGCTTCGGCACCAGCTACGATTTCTGTTAATTCTTGTGTAATAGCCGCTTGTCTTGCACGGTTGTATTGAATGCTTAACTTATCCATAATTTCTGTTGCATTTTCTGTGGCAGAATCCATGGCTGTCATTCTCGCACCATTTTCACTGGCACTGGCCTCTACTAATGCTCCATAAACGACATCAGTAACGTATCTTGGAATAATATATCCAAGTACAGCTTCTGGTGAGGGTTCATACACTAAAAGATCGCTTGGTTGTTCCGATTCACTTATCTGCTCTTCTATATTTTTCATGTCCAGTGGTAAAATGCGTACCATTTGAGGTTCTTGTTGAATGGAGGATTTAAAGCTTGTATAAGCCAGATGCACTTCTCCAATTTCACCATTTTTGAATTGATCAATAACATAATTAGCTATTTCTTTAGCGTCACTGTACTTAGGTTGTTCGGAAATATCTAATATCTGTTTATTTACTTCAAAGCCTCTTAATTTAAACTGGTCTACACCTTTTTTACCTACAACAACTAAATGACTTTTTTCCTTGCTTTCAATAGCTGCCATAGTAAGCTTACAGATGTTAGAATTATAGCCACCACAAAGACCTTTGTCCCCTGTAAGGGTGATATAAGCTTTTACATCTGAACCATTTGCCTTGAGATATGGAGAATCCATTTCATTGGCATGTTGTGCTATTGACTGCATAGTTGTCAATATTTTATTGAAAAAGGGTCTTGTTTTTAGGGCTGCCTCTTTACTCTTATTAAGCTTGGAGGTAGCAACAAGGTTCATAGCACTCGTAATCTTTTTTGTGCTATCAATACTTCGAATTCGCCCTTTAATATCTTGTAAAGACGCCATCTACCTCACCCCTTTTCTACTGGTTTACTTTAAAGCCTTGTTTGAATTCTGTAATAATTGCATTTAATCTTTCATCTAATTCTTTTGTAAGACCAGCTGGTTTTACCATTTCTTCAAGAATATCTAGATACTTGGTATCTACAAATTCAATAAGGTCAGCTTCAAACTTTTTAACAGCACTTAAAGGAATATCCATAAGGAACTTTCTTGTAGCTGCAAAAAGGATAAGAACTTGGTGAGCTACACTAAGTGGTGTATATTGGGTTTGCTTAAGTACCTCTGTAATACGTTCACCTTGTGCAAGTGCATTCTTTGTAGCTGTATCCAGGTCAGAACCAAACTGAGCAAAAGCTGCCAGAGAACGATACTGAGCAAGCTCTGTACGGATAGGACCGGCTACTTGTTTCATGGCCTTAATCTGAGCTGCACCACCTACACGGGATACGGAAAGACCAGGGTTAACCGCAGGACGTACACCGGCATTGAAGAGCTCTGATTCAAGGAAGATTTGCCCATCTGTAATAGAAATAACGTTGGTTGGAATATAGGCAGAAATATCTCCAGCTTGTGTTTCAATGATAGGAAGCGCTGTAATGGAGCCTCCACCTAATTCATCAGAAAGCTTAGCTGCTCTCTCAAGAAGACGAGAGTGAAGATAGAATACGTCTCCAGGATAAGCCTCACGACCTGGTGGTCTATGAAGAAGTAAGGACATTGTACGATAAGCTACCGCATGTTTAGATAAATCATCATATACGATGAGTACGTCTTTACCATTTTCCATCCATTCTTCACCAATGGCAACACCTGCATATGGTGCAAGATATTGAAGTGGTGCTGCTTCACTGGCTGTAGCAGCTACAATGGTTGTATAGCTCATAGCATCTGCTTTTTCTAGGCTATTTACAAGTTGTGCAACTGTTGATGCTTTTTGGCCAATGGCAACATAGATACAATAGACATCTTTACCTTTTTGGTTGATAATGGTGTCGATAGCAATGGCTGTTTTACCTGTTTGTCTATCTCCAATAATCAGCTCACGTTGTCCACGTCCAATTGGAACCATGGCATCAATAGCTTTAAGCCCTGTTTGAAGTGGTGTATCGACAGATTTTCTATCAATAACACCTGGGGCAATACGTTCTACTTGTCTATATTTATTTGATTGAATAGGTCCTTTTCCATCAATAGGTTGACCAAGTGCATTAACAACACGGCCGCTAAGAGCATCACCTACTGGTACCTCTACAACACGACCTGTTGATTTTACAGTGTCACCTTCTTTAATATTTTGGTCTGAACCTAAAAGAACAACACCGATATTGTCTTCTTCTAAGTTAAGAACCATACCATAAACTTCACCTGGGAACTCAAGAAGTTCTCCTGCCATAGCTTTCTCTAATCCGTGGATACGAGCAATACCGTCACCAACAGTGATAACTGTACCGACATTCGCTACTTCAAGGTGTGATTTATAGTTTTTAATCTGTTCTTTAATAATACTGCTTATTTCTTCTGGTCTCAGATTCATTAACCTTTGCACCCCTTTCTACGCAAGCCTAAGTTCAGATAATTGTTTCTTTAAAGTCTGCATTTTGCCTTGAATACTTGCATCTACAACTTTATCGCCAACTCTAATAATTAGCCCTGCTATAATACTCGTGTCAATTATTGCTTCTAGTTCAATCTTACTATTGGTACTTGCTTCTAGTTTTACTTTAATAGCCTCTATCTGAGACTGGGTTAACTGAATAGCTGAAGTAACAGTAGCTTTGATAATTCCAGCCTGCTTTTTTATCATCTCTAGAAAGGCTTCTAGTATTTGGACCAAAAAGCTTTGCCTATTCTTTTTAATGAGTAAGACTAAAAGGCCTACAATAGATGCTTCTACTTTATCTCCTAAAACATTCTCAACTAAAGTAATCTTTTCTTCCAAAGTTACTTTTTGATTATTTAAAATAGCCATAAAGTCTCTTTCATCTTCTAAAGCCCTAAGGATAACTCTTACCTCTTCTTCATACTGATTTACCTTGTCTTCTGAAGTTGCCACATCAAATAGGGCAGTAGCGTATCTTTTTACAACTAATTCAGCCACTGTACATCCCCCATCTCTTTGATAATGTCATCTATCATCTCACTTTGCTTTACTTCATCAATGTTGCTACTTACGAATTTGCTAGCCATAACTGTAGATATTTCAATGATTTCTTTTTTCATTTCATCTTTTACACGTTCTTGCTCTAACTTAATGTCATTTAAAGCTTTACGTTTTATATTTTCAGCCTCTTCTTTAGCTTCCTTGATGATTTGCTCTTCTCTAACAAGTGCTTTTGCACGTGTTTCTTTTAGGATTTGGTTAGCTTCATCCTCGATTTTAGCGATTCTTGACTCATAATCCTTTTTAAGTTCCATTGCTTCTACTTTTGACTTATTGGCGTCATCAATGTTTTTTGCAATACCAGCGCGACGTTTATCTAGGAATTCTGTAACAGGCTTAAATAATAGCTTATATAAAACAAATACAATAAGCATTGTTGCAAACCATTGCTCAGCTAAATCAAAAAGTAATTGTGCGTCAAATCCAATAATTCTTCCCGGTTCTGCTGTTGCTGATAATACTGTTATAAATGATGTATTCAAAGGGAAGCTCCCTCCTTTCTATGCCCGTGATGCATTTTATGGTTCGATTAGCTTAAAGACATATATTTTGTGATAAGTGGGTTAGCAAATAAAAGAATAATAGCTACTACAAGGCCATAAATACCTGTTGTTTCTGCTACGGCTGCCCCTAAAAGCATGGTACGAACGATGTCAGATTGTGCTTCTGGTTGACGACCTACAGCTTCTGCACCTTTACCTGCTGCATACCCTTGTCCAATACCAGGTCCAATACCTGCGATCATCGCAAGACCTGCTCCGATTGCTGAACATGCTAATATAAGCGCTTTTCCATCGATTTGATTTTCCATAATTAACTCCTCCTTAAAATCATTAAAATATTATTTAAATATATTCACAAATAAAAGTAACAGGGCTATAACTAAAGCATAAATACCTGTTGTTTGAGCGACTGCCTGTCCTAAGAGCATTGTTCTTACAATGACACTTTGAAGTTTTGGTCTTTTTCCTACTGCTTCTGCTGCCTTACCTGCTGCATAACCTTGTCCAATACCTGGTCCAACACCTGCAATCATAGCAAGTCCTGCTCCAATTGCTGAGCACCCCAGCACTAAACCTACTCCTGTCTTATTTACAAGAGGATTTGCGAAAAGTAAGATAATGGCAATAACCAGTGAAAAAATACCAGATGTTTCAGCTACAGCTGCTCCTAAAAGCATAACCAAAGTAGCTGGCTTGCCTCCATGTTCCGGGTTTTTACCTACTGCTTCTGCGGCTTTACCTGCTGCATACCCTTGTCCAATACCTGGTCCTATACCTGCAATCATGGCAAGTCCTGCCCCTATAGCTGAAAAAGCTAATACAAGAGCCTTAGGGTCTACAGTACTCATCCACCCAAAAAGTAAATCAAAGATTCCTGACATTCTTTTCACCTCACTTCCTATTATTCCATGGCACTTGATACAAATGTCATACTAAGCATTACAAAAATAAGGGTTTGAAGTGCTCCTGCAAATACATCAAAGTATAAGTGGAATACTGCTGGAAGGCCTAGCGTTAAGAGCCATGGCATCATCGCATAGTACAAGCCCATGATAATTGTTCCTCCTAATATGTTACCAAACAGACGGAAGCTAAGTGAAACAGGTGTTGCTATTTCACCGATTAGGTTGAGTGGTAAAAGAAGTGGTACGGGTTCTAATAGCATTTTAAAATACCCAGGACCTTTTGCTTTAACTCCAAAACCATGAATCATGAAAAAGGTTGTAAGACCAAATGCAAGAGTGGTTCCTAAGTCAGCTGTGGGTGGTCTAAGACCTACAAGCCCAGATAAATTACATATTAAAATAAAAACAAAGAGTGGTCCGTAAAAATAACAGAAGCCTCTGTTCTTTTCGCCCATTGTACTTGCTGTAAAGTTACCAAAAAAATCAACTAAAAGCTCTACTATGTTCTGTAATTTACTATCTGGTACTTCTTTAAATTTCTTTATCTTGGCATTTAAAAACAGTGCTATAACCGTTAAAACAGCTATAATAATCCATGTATTCACATGGGTCTGGGTAATGCTAATCTCACCAATTTTAAAGAAGGTCTTTGCCCCAAAATCTAAGTTTTGTTCCACCTAGTCACGCTCCTTTCCATAAAAAATTATATATGCAATGAGCTAAAAAGCTCTATTTGCCCAAGTTGAATGGTCTTAGTTGTCTTGCTTTCTTAAGGCCAACTGCATATAAGCAGCTAATTTCATAGATATAAGTCCAAAAAAAACACCAATAATATCAATACTTGGTTCTATTGCTGCCACAAAGAGAACTACTCCTGTTAAAAGGTACCTTAACATGTAATGTCTACTCGTATAAGACTTTGCTTTTTCTTCTGGCATTAATACTGCTCTTTTAAAGGTATTTTCCATTAACTTATATTTTAGAAGAGAAATTAAAAGTCCAAAAAGTATGCCCAGGCTCCAACTCCATTTATTAGAAACTATCAAGAGTCCTATAGCATAAATAACTAAGGTAAAGCCTATCATAGCTAAATACATGATGTTTTCCTTTAGGTTAACCTTACTCATGCTTTTCTCCTTTCTTAATCTCCTTACCCACTGTATAAAACAAATTCCGAAACGCTGCTCCTACTCCCAAGAATACAAAAATAATAGTAAAAAGTGGTTCTTTACTTGTTTTAGTATCTAAAAAATTACCAAACCATATACATAGTAGAATAGGTACCACCATGGAAATGCCTACTTGAGAAATCAATGAAAGACAGCTTACCCAATTATTTTTTTTCATCCTTCACCTCATAGCAGCTCTAAATCGTTTTATTTATTTACTTATATAAGTAATCCTTTGGGCGTTCAGAAACTTTGCCAAATTCATAGAGAATGGCTTCTACTATACGCCTTGAGGCTTCACCATCTCCAAAAGGATTCTTGGCTTGTGCCATTTGAGTATATAACTCCTTATCTTCTAGAAGTTCCTTAGTCAGCTTATAAATGGTTTCTCTTTCAATTCCTGCTAATTTAAGAGTGCCTGCTTCTACCCCTTCAGGTCTTTCCGTTACATTGCGAAGAACCAAAACAGGTTTTCCTAAAGAGGGAACTTCTTCTTGTAATCCTCCTGAATCTGTAAGTACCAAATAAGACCTACGCATCAGATTATGCATATCCTTTATATCTAAAGGTTCTACCAGGTGTACACCTTTTACATCGCCCAATACTTCATAAGCTACCTCTCTCACAGCAGGGTTTTTATGAACGGCATAAACAATCTCTAGATCTTCGTATTCCGTGGCGATAGCCTTTACTGCTTCACATATATTTCTAAGAGGTTCTCCTAAATTCTCTCTTCTATGAGCTGTCATAGTAATGACCCTCTTGTGTGCATAATCGATTTGATTAAGCTCTTCTACAGTAAACGTATAGTCTTCCTCTAAAGTGGTTTTAAGAGCATCAATAACCGTATTACCTGTTACATAGATCCCTTTCTCATCGACAAATTCTTTAAGTAAGTTCTCTTTTGCTAATGGAGTAGGTGAAAAATGTAAATTGGCCAAAGAACCTGTTAGCTTCCTATTCATTTCCTCTGGGAAAGGCTCATAACGGTTATAGGTTCGAAGTCCTGCTTCTACATGCCCTACTTTAATCTGTTTATAAAAAGCAGCTAGAGCAGCTACAAAAGACGTTGTTGTATCCCCATGGACCAATACAATATCTGGCCTAGCTTCTTCTAATACTTTTTCTAGTCCTTCTAAAACTCGGGTTGTAATACCTGTCAAGGTTTGTCTTTCTTTCATAATATCTAAGTCATAGTCAGGATGTAATTCAAATAATTCAAGAACTTGGTCTAACATTTCACGATGTTGAGCTGTAACACATACTAAGCTCTGTATGTTGATATTCTTTTGTAATTCCAGTACAAGAGGTGCCATTTTTACGGCTTCTGGCCTTGTACCAAATATACTCATAACCTTCATTTTATCCATACTTTTACTCCTTGGTATTTAATACTTCAAATATCAACCTACTTATGGATAGAATATGTAAGTTTCGTAGAACTATGTATTCTGCCCGATTTCAGATTGCTATTTACCAATTTTACTTTTTGCAATATCTTCATCTATGGCTACTACTACTCTATTCTTTCCTTTTGCTTTTCCTCTTAAAAGGGCATTATCTGCTGCTTTAACAGCTTGAATAGGCTCTTCAACCATATCAGGATAACAGCATGCCCCGATTGTAATAGCTATAGGCAGTTCAATTTCATAAGTTATCTGTATATAGTGAACTGAACGTCTTAACTCCTCAAAAATATGTATGGCATCCTCAAAGGGTACAGGAAGTAAAACCACAAATTCATCGCCTCCGTACCGAATGACTTCACCTCCATACTCTTTTACACAGCCTCTAGCCATTTGTGCAATAGCTTTCAGCACTACATCTCCTTGGAGGTGGCCTAGTACATCGTTTATCGTTTTAAAATTATCCGTGTCAATAACTGCTACAGACAGGGTACTCTGTGATTTCGTAACCTTATCTAATATCTTTTGCATATAACGCCTATTATAGGCCCCTGTTAATGGATCCGTCTCTGACTCCTTGGCAACTGTTTGAAGCAATCGTGAGTTCTGAGCATTGATAGAAATAAAAATAGTTAAGGTTTCAAAAAACACAATGGTATTATCTGTAAAAAAGTTTGGCGCCTCATGCTCTAATACCAATGCTCCAAATATGCTGTTATCATTAAAATTTCTAAGAGGTACCACATGTCTAGAAGAAGGTACACTGAGACACTTTAATAAAGGCTGTGTTATCTCTTCTTTCGGGAAAGTATAGGACTCTTTTAGCTGCTTAATAAAACCAGGGACTTCTGTAGTCTTCATCTCACTAAACTCATTCTGAAGCTCTATACTTCTAAAATAAAGCTTATAATCCTCTTCATTCTTCACCCATAAGTAACAAGTGGTTACCCCCATTACTCCCATCAGCATATCTGTTATAACTTCCATTAATTGTTTAAAGGAACTGATATTGACTGCTTGTTTCATAATCTCGCCAAAAACCCATAACATACCACGCTGTTGTTGCAATTCTGTTTCTAAGTAATTAATCACTTCTTGCGTATTATCCAATGTCTCATTAGCCATGTTTATTCCCTCCCCTTTGGGTAAACCTTAAACGTCTCGAATGAGCACTTCTACGTTTTCTATACTATATTACCTATTTTGTATACCATCCCCTATGATTCTGTTATCCCTATAATCGCTATCCTTTAATAGTAACCCTCTCAAGTAGTCATTGCTCATGTCTTCACAAAAGCAGTGTTTATAACACTATCGCCAATATTAATAAAAGGCCATACTAATAATTTATACTAAGTTACAGATAAAATCAAATATAATATTATTTTTTTCCATTAATTTCTTTTTATCTTGTGAAACTCTCATAAAACCTTGTTTTATCGTCAACGATTAAATGTATATTATTTTATTTTTTCAGCAATTCTAACCGTCTCCATTGCATCTTTTGCATAATAATGAGCTTCTACAAAATCTGCTAATTCTGGCGTCAAAACAGCCCCTCCTACTATCACTTTTACGTGAGGGCATTTTTGTTTTAGAGCTTTAATAGTAGCCTTCATACTTGCCACAGTAGTTGTCATTAATGCACTTAATCCCACTATTTTTATATCAAACCGTTGTACGGCTTCTATGATTACTTCTGTAGGAACATCTTTCCCTAAATCATATACTTCAAAATTATAGTTTTCCATAATGACCTTCACAATATTTTTACCAATATCATGAATATCGCCATAGACAGTGGCTAAAGCTACTTTTGTTTTATTGGTATTCTCTAGTCCCTCTTCTTTAGAAAATGCATTTTGGAGCACTTCAAAGGCTCTTTTTGCAGCCTCTGCTGACTTAATAAGCTGTGGCAAGAAAATGCTTTGCTTTTCATAAAGCTCTCCTACTTTATTTAGAGCAGGAACTATTTCTTGTTCTATAATTTCTAAAGGTTTGGTTTCTAAGATTTTACTCTTAGTGGCATTGGCTGCAGCTTCCTTAAGGCCTGTTATAATGGCTTGCTGCAAATCTATGGTTTCTTCTCTTTTATCCTTTGTATCTCTAACCATGTCTTCTGTTGCTACTTGAGTATTCCCCGCAATATAATCTTTAGAGTCTTTATCCTTGCCTACTAGTACACGATAAGCACGAATGGTTTCTAGCATACCCTGATCTCCTGGGTTCATAATAGGTGCATCTAAGCCTTGCATAAGAGCCATCCCTAACATTGTTTTGTTAATAGCAGGGCGATTAGGAAGCCCAAAGGATACATTACTCACTCCTAGAACTGTTTTAACACCTAGTTGTTCTTTTACTAGTCGAACGGCCTTAAGTGTCTCTATTACCAAATCTTGCTGTGCAGAAGCTGTTACAACAAGGCAATCAATAAGAATATCTTTTCTAGGTATACCTATCTCTAAAGCAGCTTCTACAATTCTTTTAGCTACTGCTAGCCTTTCTTCAGCTGAAGCTGGTATCCCTGTTTCATCTAATGTAAGACCTAGTATACATGCTCCATACTTCTTAGCAATGGGAAGTATGGTATCTAAGCTCTCTTTTTTGCCATTTACTGAATTAATAATAGGCTTACCATTATAAATTCGTGCTGCTTCCTCTAAGGCCTCGGGATTGGAAGAATCAATCTGAAGGGGTAATTTGACTGTAGCCTGTACTTCCATAATAACTTCCTTCAGCATGGCCACTTCATCAATATCAGGGAGCCCCACATTGACATCTAAAATATGAGCTCCTTGTTTTTCTTGTTGCATGGCTTCATTTAAAATATAATCCATATCTTCGTTACGAAGGGCTTGTTGAAGCAATTTCTTACCCGTTGGATTAAGTCTCTCTCCAATAATACGTACATCATCAAAATAAACAGCTTGCCCATTACTACATATACCTGTTATGGCTTTCGGTTCAGGCGAGCAATAAGGTATTGTCTTGGTCTTTTCTACAGTTGCTTTAATATAACGACTGGAAGTTCCACAGCATCCTCCTAGTAGGGAAACCCCCATCTTTGCAAACGCTTCCATATAATCGGCAAATGCTTCCTCCGTAATATCGTAATAAACTCCTCCATCTTTCATAACAGGCAACCCTGCATTAGGCTGAACAAGTATAGGAATAGAGGCCATCTGCGTTATCTTTTCAATAATCGGCTTTAATTCCTTTGGACCTAAGGAGCAATTAACACCTAAGGCATCAACACCCAAGGCTTCTAAGGTCAAAACCATACTCTCTACACTGCTTCCAAAGAAAGTACGTCCATTTTCTTCAAAACTCATGGTGCAAAAAATAGGTAACTGGCTATTCTCTTTGGCAGCTAATATCCCTGCCTTCAACTCATATAAATCAGTAAAGGTCTCAAAGAGAATCACATCACACCCTGCTTTTGTTCCTGCTATAACCTGTTCCTTAAATACATCATAGACTTCTTCAAAGCTCACATCGCCAATAGGTTTAAGTACTTTTCCTGTAGAACCTATGTCTAATGCAATATATTTATCCTCATAGCCTTTTCTAGCCTTATTGGCCAGCTCTGTAGCCTTTAAAATCATACCTTCCACAGTATATTCTGTCTTTCTTAACTTATAGCGATTGGCTCCGAAGGTGTTGGTTGTTATAAAGTCTGCTCCTGCCTCTAAATATTCTCTATGAATTTCTTCTATAACCTCTGGCTTCGTATAATTATAGCTTTCAGGTAGTTCCCCTAGCTTAATCCCTTTAGCTTGTAATACTGTCCCCATAGCTCCATCAAAATAAAGACGTTTTTTCCCTAATACATCATAAACCACAATGTTCACCTCTTCTTTTGTACATGCAACCCTTTACGAGATTACATGCCCCACAATTTTTTTCTTTTTTTTCTTCTTTCTCAGATACACCTATAAAAGCTGTAATGGACTTGGTAGGAAAAAGCATATTCGTTTGAGTCAATGTGAGCCCTATACGCCTTTTTGTATTTAAAATAGTCAAGAGCTCACCTTGGCACTCTAAGGACACATCCCCATAACCTGGACTAAAACGCATGGTCAGAAACTCTCCTGGCTTTAGCTCTTGCTGGATGTCCTTTTCCCAGTCATCACATACCTTATCTACCAAAACAGAAGCACACGTGTCTAAAACCAAGGCTTCAAACATATCTAATTTTTGTCTGAGATTAATGCATCTATCCACTTCTTGCCCCAAGGTAGCAGCTAATAGATAGGCCTCACTACACTGTGAAAAAAGTCTACTTAAATCTTGACTCTTTATGGTTAATGTAGTCCCTTCAAAGTACACACCTTCTGATGATTGAGTAATGGGAACTAGCTCATGTACTGTTTTAAAGACAGCGATCTTTTCAAGTTCTTGATAAACTGTGTTCACTTTTTTCACAACCTCTAGGTCTTCTTTTCCTTTGGGAATACCCATATATCTTAGGGCATCTCTTATCATTTGTTCTGTAATCTCCATTTTATTTCCCTCTATCTCTAAAAAAATGCCACGCTCTTACTCTTCCTTTTTTAAAACAGATACATAAGGATTATCCTTTATATAGAAACGCCATTCTACATCTCTATATTCTTCAGCATAGGGAATATTAATGCGTTTATCTGCTACTATGTCTTTAATGGGTGGGGCATCAGCTACCCATATCTCTCCCTTTTCTGTAACAGGCCTCCTATTAAGCTCTCGGTCAATGAGCAAGGCTTTGCAAAGCTTCCCTGGACCATTTGTGAGGTCTATCTCCTTCTTAGACTTAATAGGGCGATTACGTCTTGCCCAACTTAAAGCTTCTTCTCCTATAGGCTCTATAGCCCTTATTAGGACTCCGTGAGGAATTCCCTCTCTATTGGCCACTATATTAAGGCAATTATACATACCATAAATCAAGTAGATATAGGTCCTTCCTCCTGGCTCAAAGAGAGGTTCTGTTCTTGGCGTAGGTACACCCCCATAAGTATGTGCTCCCTTATCCTCTGGTCCTCTATAAGCCTCTGTTTCTACAATTTTGAAGGCATACGCCTTACCATCTACTTCCCTTATAAGCCTTTTTCCTAAAAGAGCCTTTGCTACTATGAGCCCATCTTGCAAGTAAAAATCTTTTTCTAATGGTTTCACTATTTATCACCTTTTTACTCAATTATTCTTTTTTACTTGTCACTTTTCTAACTGCCTTAATGCGTTTTACTTCTTGATAAAGGGCATTGACTTCAGCTCCCAACAAAAGTAACATGCAGCTAGCATATAACCAAATAAGCAGTATAAATATACTCCCTATACTACCATAAAGTTGATTGTATTTACTATAATTATCTATATAAATCGAAAAAAATAGCGTAAAAATATACCATCCAAAAGAAGCTAATAAAGTCCCTGGCCATACATTTTTATAGCGAATATATCTTCTTGGTACAAAGGTATAAATAATATAAAGTATAATAAGTAGGGCTATAGGCGTCATAATTCGACGGCCTAAGTTCCATAATGGCATAAAAACACCTGTGTTCATTTCTAGGCTATAGATAATATAACTTCCTATTCGATCCCCAAAAACCATCCCTACCATCATAACGATAATCAGTAGTGCTAATAGAATGGTATAGCCTATTCCACTTAATCTGGCTAACCAAAAGGGCCTTACGTATTTAGAATTATAGGCTAAATGGATTCCTCTTACCATAGCATTAACGGCCGTTCCTCCTGACCATAAGGAGACAAGTACCCCCACAGAAAGCAGAGTAGTACTTCTATAACTGATAAACTGGGTAATGGTATTTTCAATAAAAGGGACAAGTGCAACAGGCACTACTTTAGATAAATTATTGATAAATAAATCAGTGGGAATCCTTGTATAGCTTAGTAATGTTAATATAAAAATCAAAAAGGGAAAAAAAGCCAATATCCAATAGTACGCAATTTGTGCACTTGTAGCAGCTACATTATGAGAGACATATCTTTTCCAAAGCTTTTTAATAAATTCAATACGGTTACTGTTCATATGCCCTCCCTTCTTTAATAATTTACATGGCTATTTTATATTCTTTTACTTTTTCCTGTAGATATACTTTATGTAAAAAGTCCTACTTTTATGAGACATCATCTTGGATTATCTTCTTTGTAGAACAAAAGTGTCCATAGGACACGTATTGGTTCGCGAAGTAGTGAAAGTGTAGAACACGAAGTTTCCTACAAGATAAAAATAGAGTAGTCTGGTTAAAAACCTGACTACCCTCACATAATGTCTGATGTTACTTTTTACTCGTTGTCATATTGGCCACTTTATCTTTGGCCTTAGCTAGTATTCCTTTTTTCTTTGGCTCTGGTAACTTTCCTGAAACAACATTAACTATTAATATGCCTGCAAGCTCTACTTTAATCTGCTTTTTAGTAGGGATCACATTATAAACACGTTCATCACACATAAGGGTCTGAATTTGAGGCCCAATTTTAGCAATAACAACTGGCATTTTTCTTCTTCTATAAAGTTTAGGTAAGCCATCTTTTACTTGTTTTGGTAGCTTTAAATTATCTACTTTATCTTTCTTTTTATCTATTACAAATATAGTTGCCGTTTGCTTATTCTCATTAATCAGCTGCTGTTGACTATCATACTTGGCCTGTAACTTTTTCCCCCAGAAATATAGGCCTACTAATAGCGCAGCAACTACTGCAAGCACAATCCAAAACACTGTCCAATTCACTCTTCATACCTCCTTAAAATGTCCTTCGTTAAACTTAGATAAGTATAGCATACCCAAAGTTATAAGACAATGTGTTAATAATTTTTCTTATATAATATAATACTATGTAAAGATCCTCTTTTAAGGTGGTGTAAAATGTTACATATCCTCTCCCTTAACTATACTTGGCTAAACATCTTCTTATATATGAATATACTCCTTGCCCTGTCATTTATTTTCTTTTCTAAGAAACCACCTACTACAACTTGGGCCTGGATTATGATTATGCTTTTTATCCCTGTTTTTGGTTTTATACTGTATTTGTTCTTGGGACAGGATTTGAGAAAACGTAAGACTTTTAGTAAAAAGGAGGAAAAAGACCGATTTTCTGCGCTTTTGCAACGCCAACGTTTTTCCTTACTTCATCATCTAGAAGAATACGACAACCTACTTATTCGAAACTACGAAAATCTCATTCGTCTTAATCTTAATGCCCATGAATCGATTTATACCGAGGATAACACGCTTAAAATTCTCACAGATGGGAAGCTCCTATTCGAGGACCTTTTTAAGAGCATTGAGGAGGCTAAAAAGTATATTCACATGGAGTCCTACATTATTCGTGATGATAATTTGGGGCAACAGTTTAAAGATTTACTTATCCAAAAGGCCATAGAAGGTGTAGAAATTTTTATTCTTTATGATGATATGGGCTGCTTTACTACCCCAAAAAAATATTTTTACGAACTTCGTAAAGCTGGCATTCATGTAGCCTGTTTCTTTCCCTCTTTTATCCCTTTTCTTAAACTACGCGCTAACTATCGTAATCACCGTAAAATATGTGTTATTGACGGTTGCGTAGCTTACTTAGGTGGCTTTAATATAGGGGACGAATACCTTGGCCTCAATCCTAAGCTAGGTTATTGGCGAGATACCCATTTAAAAATTAGAGGAAGCAGTATAAGTTTTATTAATCTTCAATTTTTACTGGATCGGCGCTTTGCTACGAGAGAAGATTTTTCCCTTGATCATTACATTCCTCTTGAAACAGACAATCATTTGGGTTCTATCGGGATGCAAATCGTATCCAGTGGGCCAGACTCTAGATATTCCAGCGTAAGAAATGGTTATATCCAAATGATTCATGCTGCCAAAAAATCTATTTTTATTCAGACTCCCTATTTCATCCCTGATGAAGCTGTTCTAACAGCCTTAAAACTAGCTGCTCTTTCTGGAATAGATGTACGCATTATGATTCCCAATAAACCTGATCATATGATTGTCTATTGGGCCACTTACGCCCATATAGGGGAAGTACTTGGTTGTGGCGTACGTTGCTATACTTATGAAAAGGGATTTTTACACGCAAAAACCATTATCATAGATGACACCATTGCCTCTGTCGGAACTGCTAATTTTGATGTGCGTAGTTTCAAGCTTAACTTTGAAATCAATGCCTTTATTTACAACTCAGAAACTGCTAAAGAGTTGTCTCATATATTCTTTGAAGATCTTAAAGCATGCAAAGAGATTACAAAAGATGCCTATGCCAATCGCTCTGTTGGTATTTATTTTAAGGAGTCCATCTCTCGCTTACTCTCACCTATTCTTTAGTCACTTTTCTAAACAAAAGGATTTATGATGGCAAAAAAATAAGATTGTTATAAAGGGCAGCTCGTTTATTTACGCCTATCCACCTTTTATAGCAATCTTTTTATTATGATTTCCCTTTTATAGACCGATTACAATCTCACCATCTACACGCCTAATTGTACAACGTATTTGATCATCATCTATGTATTTTATGGTGCTACCTATAGTCACCTTTACTCCTGGATGTACAGTGTCGCTCACCTTAATCATTCCATCTTGTACATCTTTAAGAATTTCTGAAAGTTGCTTATACTCTTCTTGAAGTTTTTCTACCCTTTCTCTTAAAGGCCCTTGAGAATCCATCAGTTTTTTTAACATCATCTGTTTTTGTGGATCTAACGCTGTCTGTGACTTAAGATAGAGAAATTGAATACTTTTTTCTACCTTTCTAAGATCTGCATTCCCTTCAGCTATTTGTTTTTCTAGTGTTTTAAATTGCTCATACATATTAGGTGGTACCCCAATTTGTACACTGGTTACCGTCCCCATAGGAGAACCAATGTTACGCGCTAAAATAAGAGAGGTTGCAGAAACACTCCCACCTACAATAAGTCCTTTACCAGTATCTACTCGAATCGTATTACCCGCTGAAACATTAGAATGCATAATCGCTTCTGTAATAACATCTCCTTTAGCTTCAACTAAAGTATTTTGTATAAATTTAGCAATGACATTACCACCTGAAACTAATTTTCCCTTATTGCCACCTTGTATTCCATAGCTTAAGAAAATATCGCCACCAGCTATGAGAGTGGCTTCCTCTACTGAGCCTTTTACCTCTATGGAGCCCTCTGCTTTAACAGTAAAACCGGATTTAACACTCCCTGTAATGACTACATTTCCCACAAAGTCTATATTTCCTACACCGCTATCTAAGTCCCCACTTAAATGATAGACCGTATTAATATAAATATTATGGCCATCATACTCTAGCTTACCATCTACTGAAGCCATTAACTCCAAACCATCTGGTGAGGTATGGGTATTTTTACCTTTAGGTAACCTCACTTCTTTACCTCTTTTTGCTTTAATGACTTGTCCCAATATATTGAAGCCATTTTTACCCTCCGTCCCCATTGTCCTGGTAGCTAGTAAATCCCCTTCTTTAACATTTCTTACAGCACTTAATTCTCTAAAGTCTACTGTTCCATCTTCTTTTTCTTTAGGTTTTAAATGCTTTATTTCTTCTATATCAAAATTCAGGGTAAGTACTCCATCCTCTCCATCCTGAGCTGCTTCACCTTTGGCAACGATATATTTATAACGGTATTTTTTCTCTTTTGCCAACTCTTCAACAATGCCAGGTAAAATTCCACTCACTATACCTTTCTTTTGTAGTTCTTGCTGAATATCATGGGCGGACATTTTCTTGCCACCATTTACTGGTTCTTGGAATTCAACAACACCCAACATTCTATCTTTAGACATTTCTACCGTCATTGTTTCATCTACTACTTTTGAGGATTCATGTGAATTAATCATAATCCACTTCCTTTCTATAAATAATTTTATTATAGGTTCGTCACTTCCTCCAATAGTTCTTGTATGATAGTTTGTACATATTGAGCTAAATTCTTCTGATCGGCTTCGGATAGTTCCTCTACCTTAATAGGCTTACCAATATTTACATATGCTGTTGTTTGCTTTATGCCCTTTGTCTCTTCTAAAATCTTGTAAGTATCTTGAAATGCAATAGGAATAATGGGGACTCGTGTTTTAGTAGCTAGTTTAAAACTTCCTTCTTTAAAGGGCTTTATGTCCTTACCATAGGTTCTTGTTCCTTCAGGAAAAATGACGACAGATTGGCCATTTTTAAGCTCTTCAATGCCCTTAAGGATGGCTTTTAAAGACTGTCTAATATCCTCCCTATCAATATAAATACTACCCATATCCTCAAACCATTTACCTATTAAAGGCATCTTTGAAACTTCTTTTTTCCCTATAAATATACCTGGTTCTTTGAAGAGGCTCATGAGTATTACCGTGTCAAATACACTTTTGTGATTAGCAACATAAAGTACAGGTCCCTTCTCTGGAAGATTCTCCTCACCTACTATCTCTAGCTTTGTTCCTGCCGCTTTAAGCATATCTAAAGTCATACACTTTGCCATCTTAAAAATCTGCTGTCTACTTTCATGCACGCCATGTTTGCTATTCCCATAGGTATACTCTTTCCGCTTTCTAGATGTTTTTATTTGGTGCCATATCATAGTGCCGACTACTTGAATACTCCTTATCATAGCTCCCTCCTAGTCTCTTTTATAGTCCTCTAACATCTTTTGACGCAACTCATAAAGTCTATCTGACAATACAACTGACATAATTTGAGGATTGATAAGTCTTTTGTACTCATCCCATAAAGTATCTAATTCTTTCTGTGCATAAGCCTTAATTTGTTTAACCGTTTTGGAAGCATAGACCCTTTTACCCTGTCTATAAACAGGTACTAATAGTTCTTTTAGAATAAAGGTATTGGCTTTTAGCTTTATCTTTTTCCATCGTGCCTTTGTCTCTAATAATGTTAAAGATTGGGTAGGATCAAAGTTCTCACCTTCTAGCGCTAAAATATCTACAATCATCTTGCCTGTTACCTTGTCATAAACCCTCATAATCTTTTTCACACCTGGGTTAGTGACTTTTTCTGGATTATCCGAAATCTTTATCTTAGGAATAATAATGCCGTCCTTTGCTATTTCAGCTGCTAACTTATAAATTCCTCCAAAAGATGGACAATCCGAGGAGGTAATCATTTTAGTTCCTACTCCCCATAAACTAATCTTTGCTCCTTGCCTTTTTAGATCGGCTATAAGTAGTTCATCTAGGTCACACGAAGCACTAATAATGGCTTCTTTGTGCCCTGCTTCATCTAGCATAATTCTTGCCTTTTTAGATAAATAGGCAAGGTCTCCACTATCTAAACGAATACCATATGCTGAAGAATGTATGCCTGCAGCCTTCATCTCATCAAACACTTTAATGGCATTGGGAACACCTGATTCCAGTGTATCATAGGTATCTACCAATAAAATACATTTATTAGGGAAAAGCTTAGCATAGGCTCTAAAGGCTTCAATCTCCTCGTTAAAGCTCATCACCCAACTATGGGCATGGGTTCCGGCCACGGGAACATCAAATAGCTTACCACATAAGACATTGGAAGTAGCATTACAACCACCTATAATGGCCGCTCTCGCCCCATATACACCTGCATCAGGCCCTTGTGCCCGACGTAACCCGAACTCTAAGACCGCATCTCCTTCAGCTGCTTTTACCACTCGTGCTGCTTTAGTGGCAATTAGACTTTGGTGGTTAATAATGGTAAGAAGTGCTGTTTCTACAAATTGGGCCTCTAATATAGGTGCTTTGACTCTTAATAAAGGTTCTCCCGGAAAGACCACCGTTCCTTCTTCAATAGCATCAATATCTCCTGTAAACTTAAAGTCTGCTAAATACTCTAAAAAACTATCATTAAACATATTTAAACTTTTTAAATAAGCAATATCCTCATCACTAAAGTACAGGTTCTCAATATACTCTATAGCTTGTTCTAATCCTGCACATATGGCATATCCATTGTTGGAGGGGTTATTTCTATAAAAAAGATCAAACACTACCTCATGATTATTCACATCATTTTCATAATAACCTTGCATCATTGTCAATTGATATAAATCTGTTAATAAGGTTAAATTTCTGTTGCTCATTCTAACTATCTCCTATTCACTTTGACGTCAGTTGCAATCTGTATTATAGTTATACTGTTTTGTACTGCGTCCTCCTTACGACTTGTAAAGTTGTAGATTTGCTTTTATTATAACATATACATGATTATCAGGTGAATATTTTCTTTATAATTGTTATTTTTTGTTATTTCTTTTTAATGATATGAATTTATTTAATATTAATTATATATTAACCTTAAGAAATGAGGCTTGTAAATGCTAAAAGAAAAAAATCAATCACAAATTATTATTATAACAACCTGTATAGCTATTTTCTGTAACCTTCTATGGGGGACTCCTTTTCCTGTCCTAAAAATTCTTTATGCTGAAATGGCTATCCCAAGTAATGACTTAGGTGGTAATATTACCTTAATCAGCCTTCGCTTTATGCTGGCTGCTGTCTTTTTATTTATTTATGCCCTCATTACTAGGGCACCCTTGTTTAAACTCTCTAAAAAGCAATGGGGGCTTATTAGCTTATTAGGCCTATTTAGCACAACCTTTCAATATTTCTTTTTTAATATTGGCGTCAATAATACCAGTGGTATAAAAGCTTCTATTTTAGGACAAGTAGGTATTTTCTTTTCTGTTATTTTAGCCCATTTCATCTATAAAAATGACAAGCTTACTATCAGAAAGTTTTCGGGACTATCTTTAGGCTTTCTAGGGCTCATTCTTATTAACCTAGACAAAGGAAATGAAGGCCTCTTAAGCTTTCGTCTACTTGGGGAAGGTTTTATGCTTTGTTCTGGTCTCTTAAGTAGTTTGGCTCTGTTTATCGCTAAACGCATTGGCAAGGAACTTCCTTCAATCGTGTATACTTCTTGGCAAATGTTCATTGGCTCTGTTTTTCTTTTTATCATCGGAAATCTTATGGGCGGACATGTTACAAAGCTTCACTTTACGCCTAAAAGTATCGTCCTTTTGGTTTACCTAGCTCTCGTTTCAAGTGTGGCCTTCTGTTTATGGTATTATATTCTACAGTTTAGAAAAGTAGGTGAACTGGCTCTCTATAAATTCATTATTCCCATTACAGGGTCTATTCTTACTGCACTACTTCTCCCTAACGAACATCTACTTCCTATTCATCTAGTGGCTTTATTCCTTGTCGTGCTAGGTATTATCGTCGTCAACAAAGTTAACAGGAAAAATAACTAATCTCTCTGTTTACCTTTCATTTCTACGTTTCTTCTTTACAAAAGCAAATTTTAACTTTATAATATTACTATTAATTTTTATAAGCTTATAAACACAATGAAAAGGACTAGTACTATTTACGATGCGTTCAAGCGAGTGGGGTTGGTGGAAGCCCATATGCTAATAAATAGGAAAAATCACCTTGGAGTGGCAGACTGAAAAGAGACAGATTGTCTAAGTAGGCTCTGACGGTTTCCTACCGTTATCGTAAGGAAAGGTATAACGAGTGGCCTCATTAGGCAAATCAGGTGGTACCGCGGAAGATGACGTCAATACGCTCTTTCGTCCTGTTAATGGATGAAGGGGCTCTTTTTATGCTCTAAAATCCAAAACTATCCAGTTTATTTATAGAATCTATGTAGGAGGATGACAATGTACAAAAAAGTCGACGCTGCCCTTAACTTTGTAGACAGAGAACTTGAAGTCTTAGAGTTTTGGAAGCAAAACAATGTATTTGAAGAATCAATTAAATCAAGAGAGGGTGGACCTGTATTTACCTTTTACGATGGCCCCCCAACAGCTAATGGCAAACCTCATATTGGCCATATCTTAACACGTACTGTAAAAGATATTATGCCCCGTTACAAAGCTATGAAAGGTTATAAAGTACTTCGTAAGGCTGGTTGGGATACCCATGGCCTTCCCGTAGAACTAGAAGTAGAGAAGCTTCTTGGCATCAGTGGCAAGCCACAAATCGAAGATTATGGCATTGAACCTTTCATTGAAAAATGTAAAGAAAGTGTTTGGAAATACCAGAACGAATGGGAAAAGATGTCTGATCGCGTAGGTTACTGGGTAGATATGGAAAACCCTTATGTAACTTATGATAATAATTACATCGAATCCGTATGGTGGTCTCTTAAAGAAATCTGGAATAAGGATCTCATTTATAAAGGTCATAAAATCGTGCCTTACTGCCCACGTTGTGGAACCTCTCTTTCTTCCCACGAAGTAGCACAAGGCTATAAAGATATCAAAGATCAAACAGCTACTTGTCGCTTCAAAGTAATGGGTGAAGAAAATACCTATCTCTTAGCTTGGACAACCACTCCTTGGACACTTCCATCTAACGTGGCACTTTGTGTGAATCCAAATCACACCTATGTCAAAGCTACCTTTGAAGGAGCTACCTATATCTTAGCCGAGTCTCTCGTTGAAAGTGTGCTAGGTACAGAAGGCGTCGAAATACGCGCTAAGTTTCCAGGCAAAGAACTTTGTGGCTTAGAATATGCCCCACTCTTCACTTGTGGCAAGCTGGATAAAAAGGCTTTCTTTGTAGTAGCTGATGATTACGTTACACTGACTGATGGTACAGGTATTGTTCATATTGCGCCTGCCTTTGGTGAAGATGATGCCCGAGTTGGTCGTAGCAACAACCTGCCATTCCTTCAACTGGTTAATGAACAAGGCCACTTTACAGAAGAATTTACAGCTGTATTCCCTCACTTAACAGATGTCTTTGTAAAGGAAGCGGACAAAGATATTCTTAAGTATTTAAGGGAGCAAGGCACTCTCTTTAAAACCATTCCCCACACCCATAGTTACCCCCATTGTTGGCGATGTGATACGCCTCTTATCTACTATGCACGGGATACTTGGTTCATCGAAATGACTAAAGTTCGGGATAACCTGGTTAAAAATAATAATACTGTTAACTGGATGCCTCCATCTATTGGTGAAGGACGTTTTGGTAACTTCCTTGAAGGTGTTATTGACTGGGGACTTTCTCGTTCAAGATACTGGGGAACACCTCTTCCTATTTGGGAATGTAAATGCGGTCACAAACACATGATTGGAAGCATCCAAGAACTTAAAGCTATGAGTTCTGATTGTCCAGATGCTATCGAGCTTCACAAACCATACATTGATAATGTTCACCTTAACTGCCCAGAATGTGGTGGCACAATGACAAGGGTATCTGATGTTATTGACTGTTGGTATGATAGTGGTTCTATGCCATTTGCACAACTTCACTATCCTTTTGAAAACAAAGAAGTCTTCGAAGAAAACTTCCCAGCTGACTTCATCTCAGAAGCTGTTGACCAAACCCGAGGATGGTTCTACACCTTAATGGCCATCTCTACCCTCATCTTTGATCAATCACCTTACAAAAATGTCATCGTGCTTGGACATGTAGGAGACAAAGACGGGGTTAAAATGAGTAAGCACAAAGGTAACGTAGTGGATCCTTGGTCTGTTCTAGATGTACAAGGTGCTGATGCTGTTCGTTGGTACTTCTACTCCGCTTCTGCTCCATGGCTTCCAAGTCGATTTGCAGGTGAAAATGTCAGTGAGTCCCAACGCAAATTTATGGGGACCTTCTGGAACACTTATGCTTTCTACGTCCTTTATGCCAATATTGATAACTTTGATCCTACTCAATATGAGCTCAAATATGATACCTTAAATAGGATGGATAAATGGATTCTTTCAAGACTTCATACAGTGGTTCAAAATGTAGATGAACATCTTGAAAACTACCGTATCTTTGAAGCCGCTCGTGAGATGCAAGACTTCATTGATGATGTATCTAATTGGTACGTTCGTCGTTCTCGTGAACGCTTCTGGCAAAGTGATATGCCACAAGATAAGGTTAATGCTTACAAGACGCTTCACACAGTACTTGTTACACTTGCTAAAATCGCTGCACCATTCATCCCATTTATGGCAGAGCAAATTTACCAAAACCTTGTTAGGTCTGTAGATGAGACTGCACCACTTAGTGTTCACTTATGTGATTTCCCAGCCTTTGACCAAGGTATGATTGACAAAAACCTTGAAAAGCATATGAACGAAGTCCTTGATATTGTCGTTTTGGGACGTAGCTGTCGTAATGAGAGCAATATCAAAAACCGTCAACCTATTGGAACAATGTATGTGGGGGCAACAGAAATCTTGCCAGAAGAATTCATCTCTATTGTTGCAGAAGAATTAAATGTTAAGCATGTAGAATTTACTACTGAAGCTGCTGATTTTATTTCTTATAGCTTCAAACCACAAATGCGTACATTAGGACCCAAATATGGTAAAATGCTTAATGCCATCCGAACGGCTTTAACTGAATTAGACGGAACAGCTGCTATGGCTGAACTTAATGCTAAGGGCGTTCTTAAATTAACCATTGAAGACCAAACTATTGAGCTTACTAAAGAAGACTTGCTTATTAGTACAGCTCAAAAAGAAGGCTATGTAGCTGCTACGGACAATGGGTATACCGTTGTTATTGATACCAACCTTACAGAAGAACTTCTTGAAGAAGGTTTCGTACGTGAAATCATCTCTAAAATTCAAACCATGAGAAAAGAAGCTAACTTTGAAGTTCAAGATCATATTGAAGTGGCTTACACAGACAATGATAGAGTGGCAACAATCATGGCTAAACATGCAGATTATATTGCCTCTGAAGTACTTGCACATCGTGTAGGAGCAGGCACCCTTGAAGGTGGGTTCACAAAAGACTGGAACATCAATGGGGAAGCTGTTACTTTAACTGTTAAAAAAGCTTAAACTTATTAAAACAAGGTAAGAAATTAAGCCTATAAAAAAGCGATTCATCACCTAATTGAAACAGTGCTGAATCGCTTTTTAGTTTCTATCTTACTTTAAAATAGTGTGTATCTCCGCCACTATTTCATCCAAATCATCTACTTGTAATACAATTTGCTCAATAGCTCTTCTATTATCCTCAATTAATGTTGAAATATTTTCCATTCTACCAACCTGCTCTTTAATGCATGTCTGTACCTGTTCATTAAATACTACGATTTCTTCAGTGTATGTATTCTGCTGATTAGTAAGCTGCTCCACATGTCCCACTTGTACTGCAGATTCATCCAATGACTTCATCATTTCCTTTATGGCATTGACTGTGTCATACGTCACTTTGTTTTGCTCTTTAATCTGTCGCACATTATCTTCCATTAGCATTTCAACCTGGTAGGTATCCTTTTTAAATATTTCAATAACTTCTTTTACATCTTTTAATGACATAGAGGTATTTTCAGACAGCTTCTTTACCTGCTCAGCTACCACTGCAAAGCCTCGTCCCTCTTCACCAGCCCGAGCCGCTTCAATAGATGCATTTAATGCTAACAGATTGGTCTCTTGTGAAATATTCTCAATGAGTTTGAGTAAGTTATCAATCTCATCTACCTTATTCTGAAGTCTTGCTGTCACTGTTAATGTATTACTGATTGACTGCTCAATATCACTACTGATATTAAGCACATTATTAAGGGCCTGTTCATTGGTTGCTGATATCTGCACCAGTTGTCCACAAATTTTCTTGGTTTCCTGCACTTTATTAGTAATATTTCCAACTTCTCTTCTTAATACTACCAACTTGTCATGACTATCTCCTGATTTATCAATAACAGTAGCATTATCGTCCACAATCTGGGCGCTAACACTAGTAATTTCTTCCATAGAAGCGTTTTCTTCCTGAGCAATGCTTAATAATGTTTTGGTAGCTGCATTTAGCTTATCCATTAATTCACTAACCTTACCAATGACACTTACTAGCTTCTCTGTATTTTTATTCATCATTTCTTGTCCAACATTAGACAAAATATGACCTGCGAAGTATCCTGCAACTAAAATACCTCCTATTCCTAGTACCAATACTTCCACTCTTGCTACTACCTCATCAACAACTGGTATTTGCTGCAATGACTCTATGGAATGTGTTGCTAAGAAAACAATGGCTATCATCCCATAAATAATGGAGCAAAGGCTGGTCAGCTTGAAATCTTGAAAAATACCAAGGACTAATAAAAAAAACATAAATGTCGCCCATAATATTTGATTTGGCATTAAGTTTACTACCCATGCATAATTAAAGATACATATAATACAGGTTGACCACTTTAATAAACTATAGTTTTGTAATATCAACTCTTCTGTTGCCAGGTATTTCTTATACATAACTATAAAATAGATCATTTCAGAAATAGCTAACCCTATAAATAGAACAAACATAATTCTTGGTGTTGACTGATAGGCACCTATCAGTAGTGACATCACTGCCGCCACAATTCCGCCTATGATCCCAGTAAAACTTATAAAGAAAATACTCTTCCCCACTCTTTTTTTGTAGAATTCCAAAGTATTAAATTGTTGATCCATTGATTAACACCTCACATTGTTTATATTATTGATTGCACCTATTTAAATCTTGATTACTATTTAATTTCAATAATGCCATGTAAGTAACCTGCACCGTATGTCCAGAAAAGAATGATATCCCCCCTTCTTAATTTATCCGAATATTTTATATTATAATACTTTTTAAATTATTTTTGTATAAATATTAATATTTTATCTTATAATTTATTTTTAACTTGTTATTTCTTGTCAGATTTTACTTAAAGTACTTTTTGCTTTTTTAGCAAAGACTATTAAAAGCTGGCTAAAAAGTAGCTCCTTATACTTCATTTGAAGTACAAGGAGCTACCTTTTAGCCAGCTTTATTGTTTTCATTTCTAACTAACCCCTAGAATAATTTTTTCCTCATCATAAAAACAGTTAGGATAAAGGTTACTATAACAGAAATCCCAATGATATACATAAAAGCAAAGGGATTATTTCTAAGGGGTACATCAACGTTCATCCCCCAGAAACTCGCCATCATTGTGGGGATAGATATGACAATCGTAATAGAGGTTAATGTCTTCATTACAATATTTAAGTTGTTGGAGATGACAGAAGCAAAGGCATCCATTGTTCCACTTAAAATATTGCTATAAATATTAGCCATTTCAATGGCCTGTTTATTTTCGATAATAACATCCTCTAATAAATCTTCATCTTCTGGATATTGTTTAATAGCCTCCATACGCATCATTTTTTCTAATACGATTTCATTAGAACGAAGGGAGGTTGTGAAATACACCAAACTCTTCTCTAGATCAAGGAGTTGAATAAGTTCCTTATTTTTCATAGATTTATGGAGCTCTTGCTCAATCTTATGACTCATACGATCAATGTAACGTAGATATTGAAGGTAACAAGAAGCATTTTTATACAGTAATTGCAAAATAAAGCGCGTCTTTTTATAAGTAAAAAAGCCCTTGATCTTGCCACAACTAAAGTCATCTAGAATTTGTACATTTTTAAGGCAGGCTGTAATAATAAATTTATCGCCTACAATAATACTCATAGGAATAGTAGCATATTCCCCTGCCCCTTCTTCGGTCTCTTTTATAGGTACATCCACAATGATGACCGTACAGTTATCATCTACTTCAATACGTGCACGTTCTTCTTCATCTAATGCGGATAAAATGTGATTAACTTCTATGTTAAATTCAGAAGATACTTCATTGATTTCTTGTGGTGTAGGATTAATAAGATTAATCCAAGCTCCCTCTTCAAAATCATCTATTTGTCTAAATCCTGTCTCAAATGTCTTATAAATATTTTTCACTTTTACACATCCTTTGCCCACACACTAATTTACCACAAAGGATGGCATATAAAATAAAGCTACCAAAAGCAATAAATTAGAGTGTTGATTATTTTATTTAATTTCATTTCGCCACGCCTATAACTCGGTCCGACGTCCATCAATAGTCACACTCCTTTTTAGTATGGTATATTACTTCTGCTTTTATTAGCCTTATCTATCTTTACTAATACTATTTTATTATATTATGTATGTCAAGCAAATTACTAGTACCTTTATACTTTATTTTTATTTCATCTACAAAGAGGATGACCAGTAGTCACCCTCCTATACTTAATAGATTTTACCTGCTTTTGCATGACCTGTTTTAGCTTTTCCCTGTATCTCTGGTACAGGTTGTTGTTCATTCTTAGGGAAGTGTGCCTTTTTATTGCTTTCTGTTCCATGAGGTTCATTTACATCAGGCCTTCTCATACCTGCCTTTGCCATTTTTTATCACCAACCTTCCTAGTATGTCTTTCATTTATTGTGTCACACTTTTTAATTTTTATTCTTGTATCTTTTTACATTTGTAACATTTTTATACTATTTTTCATATACTATTAATAGGCTATTTTTATGAGTAGAAAAGGAGGACTACTATGAAAAGGGAACGTGCTTACGCTATTGTCTCATTAGCAGTTTTACTATTAGGTCTAGCTACTTGTTCTGTCTATATTTTATTTCCTAACCTATCCATAGCAAGTCAAAGCATGCTTGCTATTTTCGGAGTTTGCTTCATTAGCATGGGTATTTCTTCTTATATAAGTCATAATAAAAAATATACTAAAATAAGGTATCTCATGAATGGAACAACCACTTTATTAGCTCATTGGCATTATGCGCCCCATACCTCTTCTCTTATGACGGAACTTATTAAAGAGAAAAAAACCTCTGCTATTTACACAAGTATTCTTTTTATCTTTCTACTTCTTACCCTCTCTTTTATTATCTTTCTTACTAACGAGACTTATTCCACCCTTTTAAGTATTACTATGGCTACCTTAAGCCTTATAGTAGGAATCATTATAGCCATCTATCTTCCTCACTATTATAATGCCTTATTCAATCAACCTGTAGAAGCTCTATTTGGCGAAGACTGCTTCTTCTTTTTGGATGAAATCTTCTTCCTCCAAAAGTCTATTTACTTATTAGAAGATATTCGTATTGACCTTGACGTGGAGTATTCTTTGCAATTCTTATATCGTACACCTGAGATTGGCTCCACTGTTTGTTATTCGGTGATTGTCCCCGTTCCACCTGATGCATTAGATACTGCCAAACATATCCAAGCTTACTACCTAGAACTAATTAACTGGACTCCTCCTGAAGCCTAAATCCTTGTCACTAACTTACTCCTTAACCCTTTTACGAACTGTCGCCTATTTGTTCTTGAGTGCTTCTAAAATGAAACCTTGATTTTTCCCTAAAACACGTAATGAATTAATAACTGCCAAAAGTGATACCCCTACATCTGCAAAGACAGCTAACCACATATTGGCAAAACCAATGAGGCCTAATAGAAGTACTATGAACTTTACTCCAAGAGCAAGGACTATATTTTGTGTCACAATCCGTCGCGTTCGTTTAGCCACATCCAGAAGATCTCCAATAGAGCTTAGACTGTCTGTCATAATAACCACATCTGCTGCTTCTATGGCAGCATCTGAGCCTATCCCTCCCATAGCCATTCCAATATCTGCACGAGCTAGGACAGGGGCATCGTTGATGCCATCTCCTACAAAAGCCACTTTCCCTTCTCTTAATTTTTCCTCCAATTTAACCACCTTATCCTGTGGTAAAAGCCCTGAATAAACCTCGTCTACTCCCACCTTTTGGCCAATGTATTCAGCAAATTCTTTTTTATCTCCTGTCAGCATAATGATTTTCTTTATTCCTCTTTCCTTTAGAGCAGCAATAGCCCTTTGGCTGTCCTCTTTTACTTCATCTGCTACAATGATACAGCCCAGATACTGCCCCTCCTTTGCTACATGTACTCTAGAACCTATCTCTGTTGTTTCCAGTGGTTTAATCCCATAAGCTAGCATAAGTTCTTCATTACCTACTAATACTCTCTCTCCCTTAATCTTCCCAACTATACCTTGACCACTTACTTCTTCATATTCTGTAACCTCTGCCTCTGACAACTCTTTTTTCCCATAAGCTTTAACAATAGATTTTGCTATGGGATGATTAGAAAGAGCTTCTAACTGTGCAGCATAGTAGAGTATTTCTTCCTTACTTCCTTCTTCTCCTAGGATATGGGTGACCTCAAAGCTTCCTTTTGTAATGGTTCCTGTCTTATCTAATACCAAGGTATCCATTGTATTCAGCTCTTCTAAATAGTTACTTCCTTTTACTAATACTCCCTCTTTAGAAGCTGCCCCAATCCCTCCAAAAAAACCAAGTGGGACAGATACAACCAGCGCACAAGGGCAAGAAATAACAAGAAATACAATACTTGTATAAATATAATGTTGCCACTCGCCTGTTAGAAGAGAAGGAATAATAGCTACTACTAGAGCAGCAATAACTACAATAGGTGTATACCACTTGGCAAATTTAGTAATAAACTGTTCGGAGTGAGATTTTTTATTACTGGCATTTTTTATAAGTTCTAATATTTTAGAAACTGTACTGGTCTCAAAAGCTTCTGTGACCTTTATTTTAAGTAGGCCATTTTTATTTATTGCCCCACTTAATACTTCATGCCCCTCACTTACTTGGCTAGGAAGTGATTCTCCTGTTAGCATGGAAGTATCCAAGTTCCCTACTCCTTCTATTACGTATCCATCTAAAGGTATTTTTTCTCCTGCTCTGACTTCGATGACTTCACCTACTTTTACCTCTTGTGGGGCTACGGTAACCACTTTCTCTCTTATAACACGGGCAAAGTCAGGACGAATATCCATGGCTTTTTCTATCTGCTTGGTCGAATAATTAATGGCTTTTCCTTGTAAATACTCGCCGACCTTATAAAAAAGCATAACAGCAACTGCTTCAGGATATTCGCCAATTATAAAAGCAGCTACAGTAGCCAAAGTCATTAGGAAATTTTCATCTAACATACGCCCTTTTAAAAGGTTTTTTACAGCTTGCCAAATGACATCATAGCCTATAACGATATACGCTATGATGAATAAACTATCTTGCTTTAACATACTCCCACTAATTAATAAAACGATACTTATGACTAATAGAGAGAGTTCACTGAGAGGATTACCTATTAACTTTTTAAGACCTTTCGCCTCATTGGTTTCTAAGTCTTCACAATCACAAGAAGTGTTATGACAGTATGAACAATCCTGAGAAGCTTCTCTAAGGTGAAGGATTTCTACACCTCTCTCAATACTATCCACTACTTCTTGAACATAGCTTCGCACTTCTTCTTTATCCCTAAGTTCTTTGCTTTCTAATGTTAATTTCTTTAACATAAAATTTAAGTTTACTGAATGGAACTGCTTAGATTTATTGAGTTGTTCTTCTATTTTGCTTGCACAATGCGCGCAATTTAAATTAACCATTTCATATTCGTACCTCATACCCAACCTCCTCGTCATTATTACATATGAATATCTGTTCATATATTATATTATTTATAATAAAAGGATGTTCTAAAATTGTCAATATTTTTTCACAAATAAATCTATTTTCTCTAGAATTATTACATCCTAAACATATTAAAGTCCTTGATTTAAGTGTATAATAAAAAGAAGTTCAGCTTACATTTTAGGAGGTTAGTATGACAACAAAAATTGCACATGAACTGATTACCTTTATCCATAAAAGCCCTTCCATGTTTCATACCGTTAAGACATTAGAAGAAGAATTGCTTAAAAATAACTTCACCTATCTAGATCCTTCTTTACCTTGGACCATTGAAAAAGGAGGAAAGTATTATACAACGTGTAATTCTTCTTCTCTCATTGCCTTTTGCGTTCATTCAACAGATGTTGAAAAAGAAGGCTTTAGAATTATTGGTGCCCATGGCGATACCCCTGGTTTTCGTATCAAGCCTAATGCCCAAATCAATACAGAAGGTTATATACGTCTCAATACAGAGAGCTATGGTGGCCCTATTTTAAATACTTGGTTAGATAGACCCCTTTCTCTAGCAGGACGAGTTTCTCTTAAAGGTGACCATCCTCTCTATCCTGTGACTCAATTGGTAGATTTAAATAAGCCTCTTCTTATCATTCCCAATTTAGCTATTCATATGAATCGAGAAGTCAATGCAGGAGTAGCTCTCAACAAGCAAAAGGATACGCTGCCTCTTCTTACCTATGTCGAAGAAAATATAGAAACAGATCTTATCCTTGAGCTGGTAGCCCATAAGCTTGAAGTGCCCAAGGAAGACATTCTCGATATGGAGCTCTTTTTATATCCTTTTGAGAAGGGCCTACAAGTGGGTTTAAAGGGAGAATTTATCTCCAGTGCGCGCCTAGATGATTTATCCATGGTTTATAGTGGCCTTAAAGCTTTACTTCATAGCCAGTCCTCTGCAGGCATTTCTGTTTTAGCTTGCTTTGACAATGAAGAAATCGGAAGTCGTACCAAGCAAGGGGCTGATTCACCTTTTCTTATTGGCTGTCTTGAACGCATCTTGATTTCCCTTCATAAAGAACGTGAAGACCTTTTTAGAGCCATTAGTAACTCTTTTATGATTTCTGCTGATGTGGCTCATTTAACTCACCCTAATAGTCCTGAAAAATGTGATCCAACCCATCGTGTATTACCAGGTAAAGGTCCTGCTATTAAAGTGAATGCCAATTTTAGCTATACAACAGATAGCGATTCAGCTAGTGTCTTTATTGCCCTTTGCAAGGAGCATGGAATCCCTTATCAACTTTTCTTGAACCGTTCTGACGAAAAAGGAGGCTCTACAATTGGTCCTGTGGCCGCTTCTCATCTCGGCATTCGCTCTGTAGATATAGGTACCCCTATGTTGGCCATGCACTCATGCCGTGAACTTATGGCCACTGAAGATGTTATCCACACTTATCATGCCTTATTAGCTTTTTATAATTTAGCCTAATCCTAGCATTTTAAAAAAGGATGTATCCCTTAGACTTTCTATTCTTTTAAAGAAAGTTTAAGGAGTTATATTCTTTTTTTGTTTTAAGACCCATGTAAAATGCCACTTTTTTGCTAATTATCCAATCCTTTCTACCCTTCCTTTTGTAACTATCTTACAATAAAGTATGCATTTCTTAATTTTATTAATAGATATTCTAAAAGCATGGGCCCATTTCAACAAAAATTTGCTCCTTTTTAAGTTTTTAAATACCTGTTTTTTATTGTATAATATTTTTAACTGTTTTCATTTTATAAGCTATCAATAGGCTCTATAAGCCTTCAGCTTTTTTATAAATCATTTATCATGGAGGGATCATATGTCTTATCAATTTAATAAAAGTAAATTTAAAGAAGAAATTCTTGATCATGTACGTAATTTTTCTCGTAAAACTTTAGAGGATTGTACACCTCAAGAGCTCTACCAAGCTGTAGCTTTTGCTGTAAGAGATATTATTACAGATGATTGGATTGCGACGCAGAGAGCTTATAATCAAAAAGCGCCAAAAACCCTTTACTATTTATCCATGGAGTTTTTGGTAGGCCGTGCATTAGGGAATAATCTCGTTAATATGGGCATCCTAGAAGATGTTCAAGAAGCTCTTAATGAGCTTAATATCAAAATCAATTTAAACGCTATTGAAGAGGAAGAACCAGATGCAGGCCTTGGTAATGGTGGCCTTGGTCGTCTTGCTGCTTGTTTTATGGATTCTCTTTCTACCCTTAATTATCCAGCTTACGGCTGTGGTATTCGCTACAATTATGGTATCTTTAAGCAAAAAATTGAAGAGGGTTACCAAGTAGAGCTTCCTGATGATTGGCTTAAACATGGTAACCCATGGGAAGTTAAACGTACAGATAATGCTCGCGAAATTAAATTTGGCGGAACCGTTTCTTCCTTCGTAGATGAAAGAGGTAAAACACACTTCGTTCAACAAGATTATGAATCTGTTCTTGCCATTCCTTATGATATGCCTATCCTAGGGTATAAAAATGGCTTTGTAAATGCCCTTAGGCTCTGGGATGCAGAAGCACCTGATAAATTCATTCTTCGCTTCTTTGATCAAGGGGCTTATCAAAAAGCTGTAGAGCAACAAACCTTAGCTAAAACTTTAGTAGAAGTTCTTTATCCTAATGATAACCACTACCAAGGCAAAGAATTACGTCTTAAACAACAATATTTCTTTGTTTCTGCCACCATCCAACAAGCTATTGCTAAGTTTAAAAAGGCCCATAACAATATGTACCTTTTACCTGAAAAGGTCGTTTTCCAAATGAATGATACCCATCCTGCTATTGCTGTGGCTGAGCTTATGCGTATCCTTCTGGATGAAGAACAACTGGATTGGGATGAAGCTTTTGACATTACTACTCGTACTTGTGCTTATACCAATCATACGATTATGATTGAAGCCCTTGAGTCTTGGCCTGTTGACTTGTTTAGCAAGCTTTTGCCTCGTATTTATCAAATTGTTGAAGAGATTAATAGACGTTTTTGCATTAGCCTTCGGGAAAAGTATCATGTCTCAGAAAATGTCATCCACAATATGAGTATTATCTCTGATGGTCAAATCAAAATGGCTTATTTAGCTATTGTAGGAAGCTTCTCAGTTAATGGTGTGGCTGCCATCCATACGGAAATCCTAAAAAAAGATGTGCTTAAAAACTTCTATCATATCTACCCTGAGAAATTTAATAATAAGACCAATGGGATTACCCAACGTCGTTGGCTAGGACATTCTAACCCTGAACTAGCTGAATTAATTACCAACACCATCGGGGATAAATGGTATACTGACCTGACAGAGCTTAAGAAATTAACACCTTATGCCGAAGATAAGAGCTTTATAAAAGAGTTCAATGATATTAAATTCCATAACAAAGTACGCCTTGCTGAATATGTAAAAGCCCACAATGGCATTATCCTTAACCCACACTCTATCTATGATGTCCAGGTTAAACGTCTCCACGAATACAAACGTCAACTTATGAATGTACTTAACATCCTTATGCTTTACAACGAAATCAAAGATAACCCCAATGGTAACTATGTCCCAAGAACCTTTATCTTTGGGGCTAAAGCAGCTCCTGGCTATCGTAAAGCCAAACTCATTATTAAGCTCATTAACTCTGTAGCAGATTTAGTGAATAATGATCCTCTTGTAAGGAAATATTTAACTGTTGTCTTTATTGAAAACTATAATGTTTCTAGTGCAGAAATCATCATTCCAGCTGCCAATGTCAGCGAGCAAATCTCTACTGCCAGTAAAGAAGCTTCTGGAACAAGTAACATGAAGTTTATGTTAAATGGTGCATTAACAGTAGGTACTTTAGATGGTGCCAATATTGAAATTTACGAAGAAGTTGGTCCTGAAAATATCTTTATCTTTGGGCTTACCTGCGAAGAAGTTCTTAATCTTTACAAATCAGGCAACTATAATCCTTGGGATATTTATCATAATGATGATGCTATCAATCGCATTCTCAAGTCCCTTATCAACGGTACTATAGATCCTAAGAATCCAGACTTATTTGTAGAGATTTATGAATCTCTTCTTAACAGAGCAGGTGATAACCTCTCTGATCCTTACTTTATCTTAAAAGACCTAAGACCTTATCACGAAGCTCAAAAGCTGGTTGATAAAGCCTATTTGGATAAAGAAAGCTGGAATAAAAAGGCTATTATCAATACGGCTTGCTCTGGTAAATTTAGTTCAGACCGTACCATTCATCAATATGCAACAGAAATATGGAAGCTCGATACGCTAAAAATTAACAAAAAATAAATCTTGCTTTTTCATGGTTTCTTCTTATTTCTTACTCCCTTATATGCTATACTAAAGATGCAAATGTCCCATAAGGAGGGTAAGAAATGGAAGAAAATGTGCTGGTTTGTATCACGATACAAGAAAATAGTCGTCGTCTCATTTCAGAAGGAGCACGGGTAGCCCGCTCTGTTAATGCACCTCTTCATATTTTACATATTCGAAAAGGTGAAACCATTTTTGATAACCCAGAAAGCAGTAATCTACTACAAGAACTATTTGCCTACGGTTCCGAACTTGGTGGAGAAGTTCATTTTCTATGTAGCCAAACAGTTATTGATACCATTATACATTTTATTAAAGAACATCATATTACGCAGCTTGTTTTAGGTGAGACACCTCAGCTCAGTCAAGATAATACCTCTCTAGGCGTTTATGAAAAGATACTAGAAAGCATAACAGACATTCAAATTACTGTCTTACCTCGTGATGAGGTGGCTTTAAATATGAGCATTTAATATTTTGTAGTCTTCTATTGGTGCCTAGTTTATTACTAGGCCTTTTTTATTACTGTTTTATTACTCTTTTACTGCTTTTTTTAGGGTTTTTGTTATCTTTAGACACTACTTGTGGTATACTATATGACAGATTAATGACATCACTAACTAGTAGGAGATTAGTATGAATACTCTTATCATTTCTCCCTCAGATGATTTATCTCAAGCTGCTGATATCCTGAGGGCAGGCGGTTTAGTAGCTGTTCCTACCGAAACGGTTTATGGTTTGGCTGCTAATGCCTTTGATATACAAGCAGTTACTAATATTTTCAAAGCTAAAGGGCGTCCTAATGACAATCCTCTGATTATACATATTGCCAATCTCCATATGTTGGAGGACTTAGTCACTGAGATTTCCCCTATGGCCCAGCTCCTTATGGAAGCTTTCTGGCCCGGCCCCCTTACTCTTGTCTTTAAGGCAAGTCCTAAGGTTTCCAAAGTTGTAACAGGTGGCTTAGATACAGTAGCTATTCGCTTCCCTTCTCATCCCATTATTCAAAAGCTTATTGAAGTGTCACGCCTTCCTCTGGCTGCTCCTAGTGCCAATACTTCTGGCAAGCCTAGTCCCACTAATGCTAAGCGGGTTATAGAAGACTTGAATGGTAAAATTGACGCCATTATAGATGGTGGGGATTGTAGTGTAGGTGTGGAGTCTACTGTGGTGGATACAACCTCTGAGGTGCTCACCATTCTTCGCCCAGGTGGCGTTACCTTTGAAATGTTACAAGCTCTTGTTCCTAACGTCACTATAGATCCCGCTATTTTGGGTTCTCTTAAAGAAGATCAGCTCCCAAAAGCGCCTGGCATGAAATACGCACATTATTCACCTAACGCTGAAGTGATTATTGTAGAGGGTGAAACCTCTCAAGTAATAAGTGCCATCACAGCGCTTATACTTACAGCTCAGCAAGAACATAAGCGTGTAGGCGTTCTTGCTACCGATGAGACGAAAGACTGCTTTACAGCAGACCTTATCTTAAGTGTAGGGACTTTTGAGGAATTAGATAAAGTAGCAGCTCATCTTTTTGAGACGCTTCGCCACTTTGATGATGAAAAAATTGACATTGTCTACTCCTTTGCTTTTCCCAAAAAAGGCATAGGTGGTGCCATTATGAATCGTCTAGAAAAGTCAGCTGGACATCACATCCTTAAGGTTTAAATAGACAAGTGCTTAGTAAAGCCTTATAATAAGCTAGATGTGTCCACATCCTTTTTGTTCTGTTCAATAATTACTCTATAGTTATAACACTATTTAGGTATACTATAATTGATTGGAGGATATATTATGATAGCTATTGCTAGTGATCACGGTGGATTTGCTCTTAAACAAGAAATCATTAATTACTTGAAAGCTCAGAATTTAGCTTTTAAAGATTTTGGTTGTTATACAGAAGATGCTGTTGATTATCCAGACTATGCCAAAACAGTGGCTCATGCTGTTTTAAATGGTGAATGTGAAAAAGGCATTTTAATATGTGGTACAGGTATTGGTATATCTATTTCTGCCAATAGAATCAAAGGCATTCGTTGTGCTCTTTGTCACGATGTTTTCTCTGCTGAGGCAACTCGTCTCCATAATGATGCCAATATTATTGCTTTAGGTGGCCGTGTCATTGGACCTTCTCATGCCATCAAGGTTGTAGATACCTTTTTAAATACAGCCTTTTCCAACGATGAACGCCACGCACGAAGAATTTGTAAAATCGAAGATTAATTTTACTTTTTATAAAGGGATAACTAAGTAAATATCATACATTAGGAGGCTATTAATATGAGTAAAGTATTTATTATGGATCACCCACTTATTCAACACAAGGTTTCTCGACTTAGATGTACAGATACAGGTTCTAAAGAATTCCGTGAGCTCGTAAGAGAGATCGCTCAGCTCATGTGCTATGAGGCAACTCGTGACCTTCCTCTTGAAGACTTTGAATTAGAGACACCTGTGGCTAAAACAATTGGCAAACGAATTGCTGGTAAAAATTTAAGTATTGTACCTATTTTACGTGCTGGTCTTGGGATGGTTGATGGTATGCTTGACTTAGTTCCAACAGCTAAAGTTGGTCATATTGGTTTATACAGAGACCCTGAAACCTTCCTTCCTGTAGAGTACTACTGCAAATTACCTCAAGATGTAGCTGAGAGAGAGTTCTTTGTATTAGACCCTATGTTAGCAACAGGTGGTTCTGCTGTAGCTGCTATTCAGTTTATTAAAGATCGAGGCGCTAAAAACATAAACTTCTTATGCCTGATTGCTGCTCCTGAAGGTCTTAAAACACTGCAAGAAGCCCATCCTGATGTAAGTATTTATGTAGCTTCCCTTGATGAAAAATTAAATGACCATGCTTATATTATTCCAGGTCTAGGAGATGCTGGTGACCGTTTATTCGGTACAAAATAACATTTAAATCAAATAGCCTAGGAGGTTTCCTTGTCAGCTAGTAACCTTCTAGGCGAATTAATTATTATTATGTAATTTTTTACAATACTACTTTTTCTATTTATGGTATATTAATTAACTATAAGTATAAAATATATGTATTAAGTAGTAGGATACATATTTAAGGAGATGAAAATATGAGTGGCTATATGGCTCTCTATCTTGTTGCTTTTGTAATGGCATTTCTAATTGCATTTTTCACTACTCCTTTAGCAAAAAAAATAGCCTTTAAAGTAGGTGCTATTGCTAAACCCCGTAAGCGTGATATGCATAAAAAACCTATTCCTCGTATGGGGGGAATTGCTATCTTTCTAGGTTTTATGATTACTTACTTTATCGTGATGAAGTATATGCCTATTATTGATACCAAACAAAATATAGGAATTATCCTTGGAGCCTTCATTATCTTTTTCTTAGGCTTCTTTGATGATATTTATGAACTAAATGCTAAATTGAAATTCCTACTTCAAATAACTGCTGCTAGTATTGTTGCCCTTTGTGGCATTCGCATTAATTTTATATCTGTTCCTTTTATTGGAGATAGTTTTTTTTCTACAACTATTTTCTCTATCCCAGCTACTGTTATTTGGATTGTAGGTATTACCAATGCTGTTAACTTAATTGACGGCCTGGATGGACTAGCTGCTGGTATCTCTTCCATTGCAGCCCTTAGCCTTATGACTTTATCTATTTCTACAGGCTATGTACCAGCTGTAGTGCTTACGGCTACTTTAGCAGGAGCGTGTATTGGTTTCTTACCCTATAATTTTAACCCTGCCTCTATTTTTATGGGAGATACAGGTTCTACTTTTCTAGGGTTTACTCTAGCCGTTACTTCTATATTAGGTTTATTAAAAGGGTATACTATGGCAACCATCTTTATAGCTGTACTTGTTCTAGGTCTTCCTATCTTTGATACAGCTTTTGCCATTATTAGACGTGCCTTAGCTGGAAAACCTATTATGTCACCAGATAGGGGACATTTACATCACCGTTTAGTGGATAAAGGGTATTCTCAAAAGCAGGCTGTTGTGACCTTATATGGTATTAGCGGAATACTTGGCTTGTCTGCTATCGCCTTTTTCAACCGAAGTGTAAAGTTTGTATTTATTGTTTTTTTAATGATGGGCTTTCTACTTTATTTTAATATGAAAGCTATGACTAGTCATGATAAAAATGATGAAAATTAATTTCGCCAAAAACTCCCGTTAAAAGGAGTTTTTTTTTATTAAAAACTTACCCTATTTTTCAAAAACACATAGTGCTATACTGAGGGTAATCAGTTGAAAATAAAGGAGTTTTTTCGATGCCAGATATAATTACTCACTACCTCTTTGGATTAAACGCCACTCAAAACCTCAAGCCTTCTCCTCTATATCCTATTATTAAAGAGCATAGGGATTTATTTTTGATAGGACTTCAAGGCCCTGATTTTATGTACTATGCCTTTCACAAACAAAAACGAGCCTATGCCCATATTGCTTCTAAAATGCATACAGAAAAAACAGGTGAATTCATTATTTCTGCTCTTTCTCATCTTAAGCGATACGATGTGGATTCTAAGGAGTTCAACCAACTTTTAAGCTATATGTGTGGTTTTTTATGCCACTACATACTGGATTCTATAGCCCATCCTTACATCTTTTATTTAGGTGGTCGCTATGTAGAAGATTCTCCTGAAACCAAGGTATTTGAAGGCTTACACAAAAAGATCGAATTAGCCATTGACGCGCTTCTCCTTGAACAACGTCTTTCCAAAAAAGCCCATCAATTTAATATTAATAAGCACATTCTTACACTCACTCACTTACCCACCTGTCTTCTTAACTTATATGATGAGACACTCTTTTTACTCTATGGCATCAGTAATGGGGGAGCTATTTTCAAGAAATCCTACGAAGATACACGGCTCTACTACAAGCTTACCTTTGATAGCTTGGGTGCAAAAAAAGCCCTAGTTTCCTCTACAAGCTTCATGCTCCCTAAGAAGCTCGTCACCTATACCAATAATTTCTCATACTATCATTGCGTAGATCCTTTAATTAATTATCTGAATACCAACAAAAAGGTCTGGCTTCATCCAGTAACCGGTAACGTTTATACCTTTAGCTTCCATGATATTTTACGAAATGCCACTAAAAAGAGTCTTACCTTGCTTCAAGCCACTTATGATTTCGTAACTTCTAATCTCTCCTATCAAGATTTCAAGGAGTTGCTACCCAATTTATCCTATTTAACAGGACTCCCAACAACAGATACACGCCCTATGAAGTATGTCAGCTCAGAATATTCAAAATTATAATATACTTTCATACTTTTCTTACTAAACAAAAATAAACAGCAGACTCAAATCTGCTGTTTATTTTTGTTGATTTTTGTTATGCTCTATTATAAAGCTCAAAGACTTCGTTAATAGTCTTTCCCTCTTTAAATGCTTGACGTGAAAGCACTTCTCTATTTGAAACATCTTCGACTGCTTCTAAAACTTGATAAACTATTTCTTGAGGAATAACCATTACTGCATCACAGTCACCAAATATCCAATCTCCTGGATTTACCCTCACAGCACTGGTAAGTGTACCGGACATATAAATAGGCTGCATCATTTCTTTAGGTCGCCACCTCTTTAATGATTCAACAGGTGTTGTATATTTTGCAAAACAAGCCCAATTATCTATATCCAAAATCCCCGCCTTATCTCTTGTGCCTCCATCAATGACAACACCAGCTGCTCCTATGTTTCTGGCCCCATAGCTCATCATCTCTCCCCAAGCACCACTGTTTTCTTCTCTTTCTGCATTAATAACAACAACGCAGCCTTCATAAAAGTGTTTAAACATCCAAAATTTATCGAAATCCGGTTCTGGGTGCAGTTCTTCTTCTGTTAAAGGTTCTCTTGTTCCTAAAACAGTTACTGCTGGCCCACATACTTTCCATTTCTCATTAAGAGGTTTAATCTTAAGATCAAGACATTGATTTTCATAACCCATCCTATCCATTACATCATAAATATCTGCTGAATAGGTACACTTAAGAAAACGCTCTCTAACACTCCTGATTTCATTAATATCCATTGCTTTATACCTCTCCCTTTATGCTATATTTTTTTTGTTTATAAAGATTAACTCCAGGTACGGTCATGGGAGTAGTCATGATCCCACTCATTCGTTGGTTCCCACATACCTTTATAGTCTGGGTGAAGATGTTGGGCGATGACTTCATCATTAAGAGACTCAATCCCAAGGCCTGGTGTATCCGGCACCTTAATAAATCCATTCTGTACGATTGGTTTAGGAAGGCCATTAACAAGATCGTTCCACCATGGTACATCATTAGAATGGAATTCCAGCGCCAAGAAATTCTCAGTTGCTGCAATGCTATGTACTGCTGCCATACAAGCTATCGGGCTCTCTGCCATATGTACTGCCATTGCTACACCATACTCTGCTGCCATATCTCCGATTTTCTTATTTTCAAGAATTCCTCCTGATGTTAAGATATCCGGATGAATCACTGAAACACCGCCCTTTTCTAATAATGGTCTGAAGTTTTCTTTTAGGAAAATGTCTTCACCTGTACAAATAGGTATACTTGTAGAATTTGCAAGTCTTACATACTGATCTGTAAGCTGCCATGGAATCATATCTTCCATCCATGCGATGTTATACTTTTCAATTCTCCTTGCCAGTCTGATACAGGCTTCCACACCAATATGTCCAAAGTGGTCAATAGCAAGTGGAATATCATATCCTATTTCTTTTCTGACATCTGCCACATATTGTTCTAAAATATCATAACCCTTTTCTGTTACTTGAATACCAGTAAATGGATGAGGTATATTTTGGATATCATAGTATCTTGCTCTCTCCATTCTCTCTCTATCAGTTAAGCTCCTCCGAATAGGTGCATAGGCCTTTGTTTGGTTAAGTTCCTTAACAAAACCTAAAGGTGCAGTGAGGGTTCCAGGTTCTTCATAAAGAAGATCAATACCTAAATCCATCTTTAAAAAAGTAAATCCCTTATCCATACGTGCTCTAAGTGCCCTACCCATTTCTGTACCATTATGTTTTCCTTCAATATCTGTATCACAATACATACGTATACTGTCTCTAAACTTACCTCCAAGCATTTGATACACGGGAATCCCATATGCTTTACCTGCTAAATCCCACAAAGCAAGCTCTATAGCACATACGCCTCCCCCTTGTCTTGCATGCCCACCAAATTGTTTAATCCTTCTGAACAACTTATCAATCTCACATGGGTTTTCACCTATAATCCTGCTCTTTAAGGCGAGCACAAAATTTCTCGAGGCACCATCCCTCACTTCGCCATATCCTACTAATCCTTGATTGGTATAGATTTTAACAAGCATACAATGCATAGGTGCGTCTACAATATCGACAACTCTTAGATCTGTAATACGTAATTCTGAAGGTCTTGATCTCGTATTGACATAATCTAATACCTTCTCATAACTCTCAACTTTTTCATTCATATTTTATCCTCTTTCTGTAATTAGTGATGATTAGGTTAATTTATTTAACGCTTCCGTCTGCTTTACCTGAAATAAGCCAGCTTTGTGCCAAAACATATATGACAACTACCGGTAAGGAAGCTATAGTAGAAGCACTCATAATGAGACCCCAAATAGCTTGGTCTGAGAATTTAAAACTAGAAATTCCTACAGTTACTGTTTGCTGTAGTGGACTTGTTGTCATAATAAGTGCATACAAGTATTCATTCCAGCACATGGTGTAGGCAAAAGTTGCAACAACTGCAATTCCAGGTGCTGCAATCGGAAGTACAATCTTGATCATAGACATAAATCTATTACATCCATCTATCATAGCTGCTTCTTCCAAAGAGTAGGGCACTGCTTCAAAGTAACTGCGAAGCATGTAACAACAGTACGGTACTACAAAAGTTGGATAAATAATAAGAAGGCCATTTTTGTTATCATTAAAGCCTAATGCACTGATGGTTACATACATTGGAATAAATAAAACTGCTGTTGGTAAAAGATAAGATATAATGATACTTTGACTAAAGAATTTCCTAAACGGAAATCTCAGCCTTGTTAAAGCATAGGAGCCTAAAATACTAATGACTAAACAAATAACTGTCGTTATAGTAGCTACATAAAAGCTATTATACATATTTTGCATAAAACCCGTTTGTTTAAAGAGTGCTGTATAATGCTCAAACGTTATTTCTGTTGGGATTAACTTAGGTCTTGGAAGATACATCTGTTTGTTGACTGTTATAGAAGATTTAAGCATCCAGTAGAAGGGAAACAAAGTGAAAATTAAGGAGATAACTAAAATCCCATAGGTTAAAAAACATCTTAATATTTTACTTTTTTTGCTGATAACCACGCTTTTATCCTCCTCAATTTTCCTTTGTTTTTGTCGAAAACACTATGACAACAATAAGTAGTGGAACGACAGATACCGCCGTTGCTAAAGAAGCTCCAAATGCATTTTGAATCAATGCTAAATCATATGTATAGGTGGATATAACTGATGATGAATAAAGCGGCCCACCACCTGTTACTAGGAAAATATTCTCAAAGTCATTAAATGTCCAAATCAGCGACAGTAATGTTGTAATCTTCAAAACACTAGCTATTGATGGTAGTGTAATGGCAAAAAACTGCCTGATAACGCCTGCTCCATCCACATATGCTGCTTCATACATTTGACCATCAATTGTTTGAAGTCCCCCCAGCAGGCTAAACAAAAAGAAAGGTACCCCTCTCCATATATTGACAATCATAACTGTATAGAGTGTAATACTGGGGAGACTAAGCCAAGGTATAGGCATTTGTATTATATTTAAAGATAATAGAATACTATTGATGATGCCATAAGTACTGTCATACATCCATCTCCAAGTCATTGCTGCTACCATCCCAGGCAGTGCCCATGGCAGCAACAATACTGTCCTAAAAAATCCTCTCCCTATAAATCTTTGATTTAAAACAAGCGCTAACATCATGCCAAATATTAGCTTGACGCCCACTCCTCCAATCGTATAGACAATGGTATTCTTAACAACCTTCCAATAAGTAGGATCTTTAAACAGCCTTATATAGTTTTGTAATCCAACAAACTGTTCTTGTCTTCCTACCACCTTGTCTGTAAAACTTAAATAGACTGCTCTTATAAAAGGAATGCCCATAATACCAAATATGACAATGACTACCGGTATGATGAACAATATTCCTAACATCTTGTCTGACCGTGTTATAGAATTTTTGTTAGTTTTAAATAACATATGCCTCCATTATTTATCCGTCGCCGTAACCGGTAAGTTTATGTCGGTAAATTTTAGTATAATAACTGTCCACGGCAGGGTTTGAACAGTTATTATTAAATCTAAATACCCTATACTCTTCTTAGAGAAGAATTCTTTCTACCAGGAATACAAAAGTTTATTTTCTGTTTTTATATACTTCTGTCACCTCAGCTTCGAGTTCATTAAGTGCCTGCTGTGGATCCATCTTATTAACAATGATCTTTTGCATAGCTTTAACACATACTTGATTTGCAAAAACTTGCTGAGCAAATTCATCTGTTGGAGCTGGAGCAAAGGTTCTTGCAACTGCTTTTGAGTTTGCAAGCCAACCTGCATTAATAGGCTGTTTCCAGAATTCTGTATCATCACTTTCGTTAGTTACTGGCTGCCACATACCGCCCATAGCTTCTACTAGTTGTTGATAAGCTGCTTTATCACTAAATATAAATTCGATTAATTGTTTTGCGCCTTCTGGATTTTTGCCATTTTTAAATGTTGCAAATACATTACTTCCACCAGGTACAAACGCTTCTCCTGTTGGTCCCTTTGGATAAGCAATAATTTGAGTTTTTGCTAAAAGATCAGGATTTTCTTTATTAAGTGTTGACCAAACAGAACCCGAGTTGAAGATAACTCCTACAGTACCTGCAAGATAAGCGTTATTATTTCCCATATCATCCCAAGTGATTGCATCTGGTGGTACTAACCCCTCATCAAATAATGAAGCAACATATTTAAGTGCCTCTAACGTTTCTTTAGAATTTACAGTTACCTTACCCGTTTCATCCACAACTTTTCCACCAAAGCTATTAATAACAGATCTCATGAAACCTTCTGCATCGCCGCCTCCTGATGCCCCCATTGGGAAGCCAAGAGCATAGAAACCATTCTGTGGATCATTGACTTTTTTTGCATGCTCCTTAAGTTCTTCCCACGTTGTTGGCATTGCAAGCCCTTTTGCTTCCCACATATCTTTTCTCCAGTACATACCTGGTGCAAGAAATGCCAGTGGTGTTAGAAACTCTTTATCATTGAGCTTTGCAATACCTTGAGCTGCCTCGTTAAGATTTAATTTTGCATTAAGCTCTGGTACTTCAGCTATTTGATCCATCGTAACAAACTGTGCACAAAGTGCATCATCTCCAACGATTAAATCCGGTACATTCTTAGCTTCAATACCTGCCATGATCTTTTGCTTAAGATCATTAGGTGGAATGATTACATAATCTACTTCAATACCAGTCTGTGCTGTAAAAGCTTTACATTTTTCTGCCATCATTTCATTATATTCTTTAACATACTCTGACTTATCCCAGAAGATAATTTTTTGCTTCTCCTCAGGAGCTTTTTCTGGCTCTTTTGTCTCTTCAGTCTTTGCTGTCTCCTCTGCCTTTACATTTTCCTTAGTTGGAGTACTTGGTGCACATGCTGTAGTTAAGGCCATCATTGTCGACATAAGTAATACCATTATTTTTTTAAATTTTCTCATTTTTCTTCCCCCTTGTTTAATCTCAGCTTTTAAAATGATTGTTTAGGTTTTACATTGTTATCCGTACTTTCATTGGTACTTTCATTAGTACTTTCATTAATACTAATGCTTGATGTCGTATCTCCAATAACTAATTCAAGGTCTATTATTTTGGATTTAAAAGACTCCTTCTTATTGCTTATTTCTTTAATGAGCTTTCTAAATGCTAGTTCAGCGACCTTTTCTGCTGCAGACGGTACCCTAGTAAAATTGAGATGTGCTAGTTGATGGTTATCATTATGTTCTAAAACTATAATCGAAATATCTTCGGGTATTTTAAGTCCTCCTTCATTAAGTATAGTAAATAGGGGTGTTAAATAAACCATAGGTGTGATAATAGCTGTAGGTCTGTCTTTAGATTGAAGCATTCTCCTAAATTTCTGATAAGCATCATTGATCCCATTATGACCATATTCATCAATATAGCAATAATACTCTTTACTTAAAGATATATTATTTTCCTCTAATACTTCTCTATAGCCTTTAAATTGACATTGAGAAACAATACTTGTACTATTCTCCATTATGAATCCTATCTTTGTATGTCCTAATTGAATAAGATAATTAACTGAATCCATGACTGCCTTTTTGTGATTAGATGCTACATAATAGTAATCTTCATACTTATCAATTTTACCTACACAAACATATGGTATGTTCACTCTTTCAAATTCCTTGAAGTAAAAATTATTCTGTTCAAGATCAAATAAAATAAAGCCATCTACAACTGTTGGAACCATTCCCTTTAAATAATCTAAGCTTTTTTCTATCCCCCTCCCATCGCTGGAAAAAATAATAATCTTGTTGTTCATTTTTTCTGCAATACGCCCTATAGCTCTTAGTACTATTGGAAAATATAAATTTTCAAATGCATAGCCTATATTATGTGGAATAATAATACCAATGGCCTTGCAGTTCTCTTTGGCCGACAGCCTACGTGCACTTAAACTTGGAGTGTAATTTAATTTTTCAATAGCTTCCTCTATTTTTATTTTAGTTTCAGCAGACATACTCTCAAATTTATGATTTAAATAATTAGATACTGTCGACTTTGAAACCCCTGCGTATTGTGCAACATCATTAATATTCGATTTATTCATACCTATACACTCACTTCTCTTCTCTTCTTTAATGTAATAATCAAATGACCCTAAGGTGCACCGGTTTAGTAAACCGTTTTATCTACTAATCAAATAAAAAAATGAATTGAATAATTCATCTTTTAAACCGTTCTACTAAACCACTTTACTATTTAATAATACTAGTTTTTATAATTAAATAGTATCATATTTATCTAATATGTCAACATATTTTTCTAATATTTTCTTTATATTGTGCTTTTTTTATATTTATAGACAATTTATAGCACTATTTCTGTAGACTTATAGATTTAAAAGAAGGGGCCGTCCCACTAAAAAATGAGTGAACTGTCCCTTTGTCATAAAAAGTGTCCACAGGACACGTATCGGTTGGCGAAGTAGTGAAAGTGTAACACACCAACTTTCCTACAAACTAAAAATACGGAGCGTATTCTCACTCCGTATCCCTATCATTGATAGACTATTTCTTATAATAGTTGATGAGGCAACCAGCTAAGATGATTTGTCTTTCATCGTCTGTTAAATCAGCTAACGTTAGGTTAAAGCTCTTTACTTCATCGCCTATAACATAAGCTTTAATGGTTGCTATTTTATTGGCCACTGCTTCTTTAATATGGGGTACAAATAAGAAATCCCCATTTTTGAAATTCAGTTCTTCTTCTAGTACGAAAGGAATCATTCCCCAGTTAATAAGGTTTGAACGATAACGCTTGGTTGCATACTCTCTTGCAATATTAGCCCAGCCTCCTAATACCTTTTGACAAGAAGCTGCTTGTTCTCTAGCCGAACCGTCCCCTGGTTTTACTGCAAAAATAGTGCTACCAATCCCTACTTCACAAGAGTTAATGTCTTCAAAGCCTGCAAGGGTCTTTATGGTATGAAATACTGCTTGTACATCAGCATCTACTGTTGTTGGGTCTTCGCCATTTAATCGAGCCACTTCTGCCTTTTGGATCTCTTTTGCTCTTTCTACATAGTCAGGTACGCGACGTGAAAGAGTAAATTCTGCTAACTTAAGTGGGTTTGAACGATAGCTAGAAGTTTCTCCTGAAGGAATAAGCTCATCTGTGGTTGTAACGGGATCATGAATCTCAGCTACTACTTTAAGAACAAGGTGGTCTGTAAGCTGGGACATTTGAGGCCAGTCTGTAATATTAGGACCAAACTTAAGGGCTTCCTCTGGCTGTGGCTTACCTACGCCATTATAACAACGTGTCTTGTAAATTTCGCTATTAAAATAGTATTTTGGCTTTGTAAATTCCACATCAAGGTCTGTAGCTGCTGTAAGAATACCTCCATTAATAGAGGTTGCCGCAATACTACGTGCATCCATAAGAGCAACTGCTGCCAGCTGTCCATCGCTTGGTTTAGAGCCTTCACGATTAGGGAAGTTACGGGTAGAGTGACGGATACTTAATCCATTATTAGGAGGCACATCTCCTGCTCCAAAGCATGGACCACAGAAGGCTGTACGAATAGTTGCACCTGCTGCCATAAGGGTAGTGATTGCACCATTTTCTACAAGGCTCATAAAGGTAGGCTGACTGGAAGGATAAATACTAAGGGCATATTCATTGGCTCCAATAGTATGACCTTTTAGAATATCTGCTGCATCACAGATATTGTCAAAGGTTCCTCCTGCACATCCTGCAATAACCCCTTGCTGTACCATGAGTTTGCCATTTATAATTTTATCTCTAAGGGTAAAGTTGACTTTAGCAAATTGAGCCTTTGCTGTCTCCTCGACTGTATGTAAAATATCTTCTAGGTTGGCATTTAATTCTTCAATAGTATAGGTATTACTTGGATGGAAAGGAAGGGCAATCATAGGTTTAATAAGGGATAAGTCCACGTAAATGGCACCATCATAATAAGCCACTTTACCTGGTTTTAATTCCTTATAAGCTTCCTTGCGACCATGACTTTCAAAGTAACCTTCTACCTTTTCATCCGTCTCCCAAATAGAAGAAAGACAGGTTGTCTCTGTAGTCATAACATCAATACCATTACGATATTCCACACCTAAGTCTTGAATACCATCTCCTACAAACTCCATAACCTTATTTTTGACATAACCATTTTTAAAGACTTTACCAATGATAGCAAGGGCTACGTCTTGTGGCCCTACCCCCTTTTGAGGTTTACCTGTTAAATAAACAGCTACTACGCCTGGACGATTCACATCATAGGTTTTAGAAAGAAGTTGTTTAGCAAGCTCTCCTCCCCCTTCACCAATAGCCATAGTTCCTAATGCACCATATCGGGTGTGGCTGTCTGAACCTAAAATCATTTTGCCACAACCACTCATCATTTCACGCATATATTGATGAATAACAGCTTGATGAGCAGGTACATAAACCCCACCATATTTCTTTGCTGCTGAAAGCCCAAACATATGGTCATCTTCATTAATGGTTCCACCAACTGCACATAAGCTATTGTGGCAGTTGGTTAATACATAAGGAAGTGGGAATTTCTCAAGCCCACTGGCCCTAGCTGTTTGAATAATGCCTACATAAGTAATGTCATGAGAAGCCATGGCATCAAATTTAATCTTTAACTTTTCCATATTCCCTGAAGTATTATGGGCCTCTAAAATACTATAGGCTATTGTTTGACAAATAGCTTCTTCTTTTTTGACTTCTTGTCCACATTTTTGAGCTATAACTTTGCTAGCCTCCTTGTTGTCCTCTACGAGTTCTCTCCCATTAACGAGATAAACACCACCATCATATAATTTAATCACTGATATTCCTCCTGATAATATGAAATATTTTATATTGTATTAACTTGTTTATACATTTTTATATTATAACATATTTTTTATCTTGCTCCTATATATCCTTAATATTTATGAACTTGAATACCTAATTATATATATAAAGCTACTACAATTTTTGACTCTTTGTAGTAGCCTTCTCCTTTTCATTCATTAGATTTTATAGATGTATTTCAATAAACCTTTTGGAATATCAATGGTTGACTTGCTATGTCTCACATGTTCTAAAAAATCAAGTACCTTAGCCGATGAGATATCCATATCAAATAAGGTCAATAGCCTTAACTCCATAAGCTCGGTATAGATGCCTTGTTCCTTCTCCCATTGCTCATAGGTAATAATATTTCTATAGATGGCATCAATAACACTATTAATGATTTTCAAAACCTGCTCCAATATATTCTCATAAAGGAGTTGCACGGAGTTGACTTGTATAAAAAGATCAGCATACTTTAGCATAATTTTATTCATAATCTGCTCTGTCTCTTCTTGAGTGAAATTAGCACTTATTTTTGAACTGGCTATACGTTCTTGTAGCTTGCTGGTATAGTACACTAAAAATTTTTCAAAATCCTCTACATTATCCCCAGCTTCAATCTGAAAAAGGACTGTAAAAAATAAACTCCACTGAAATTCCTCATTCATCTTATCTTTAATGTGATTTCCTATTCTTCGTGTTAATTCTTCTTTAAATAGAGGCTGTCTCTCAAAAACAATCTGTTTTTTAAAGTCAATATTCTTTTGATCAATTTGTCGAATGCGTTCAAGCCCTAAAAGAAGATTTGTACTATATCTATCCATATCTTCCTTATGTGTCTCTCTTAGCATATATTTTACAATCGCTTCACAGGATTTTCTGAAATCCACTAGTACACCAATACTTTCCTTCATGTGGGTAGCAAATACATCATAGATAATTTTTGAGATAAGCTTTTCTAATTGCTCCTCCCGTTCATCAAATTGAGTCGTATCTTCCTTCTCAAATTGATTAGAAATAAGAAGAAGCTGTTGGTCAATAGTAGATAAGCTGTTCTTAATCGATTTCATAATATCCTTATAAAACCGATCGGCAATAACATAATTATAGTTCTTGTATATAATCTTGTGCTCAATTTCACTCCAAAAGACATTAACTAATGATTTAATCTGTACCTCAAAATTGATGACTGCATTCTCCTTTATGTATTTTCCATCAATACGATACATTTTAACACCATTTTTTTGCTCTTTAGGTTGCTTACCTCCTAAGTCTAATAAAACACCCGGATTCTCTGGGCAATAATAATATTCTTCTAACCCATCTGATTTTTCACTAAATTGCTTTTTAATAAACTTATAAAGTTCTGATTCATCTTGATTAAAACGACATTCTATTCGAACTCCAATGAGATCTGGTACATTTTCTAGTACTGTTTCTATGGTATTATACTTTTGATAATAATCATTACGAATAATTTTTTCTTTTAAGCTTTTTTTAGATTTTACTCGGGTATTCATATTTACGAATCCCTTTTCTGCTGTAAATAAGAGCTTCTCAAAAAATAATTCAAGCTCTTGGCTAATTTCCTCCAGTTCTTCCCTAATATCCTCTAATTCACCAAGCACTTCATCTATATAATGAAATAATTTTAACTCCATTTAATGCCCTTACCCTTTCTCCCTAATTTTTATATCTTTTTATACCTTTTTATATCTTTTATATTTGTCTTACTTATTATACCATATTTTCTATAAATATAAAAATAAAAGACCTCAAAAGGTCTTTTATAGTCATATTATTCAGTAATTCTATAACCCGCTAACTTAGCTAACTCAATGATTGTTTTCTTAGCAACTTTTTTGCCTTTATAATCAATGAGGTCATCCATACTCCCATTAAAAATATCGGCTGGTTCATATTTCTTTAGGATAATTTTGTCATCGTCTACAAAGATTTCTAGTGCATCTTTTTCATTAATGTCTAGATTTCTCCTTAATTCGATAGGTAATACTACACGGCCTAATTCGTCTACCTTTCTTACAATACCTGTTGATTTCAATAACATCCTCTCCCTTTACACTATTCTCTCATTTTTTTCCAAGTGCTAATATCAAAATACCATAATTAGAAATAAAAGTCAATTCATTACCAGTTTTTTTTTAATAATTTTAAAAAATTATGCTATTTTATATTATAATATTTATTTATTGTAATGTTTGTGCACATTTTTTCACCGAATAGCCTCGTATTTTGTATTTTTTTATGTTTTTTAGCTCTTCATCTCTTGTATATTTTAAAAATTATAGTAAGTATTTTCTTATGTAAAAGTATATGTTTATATTGCTCTTGCATATATTAATAAAAACAAGCTATAAGGAGGCTTTATGTTAAACTATATATGGAGCTTTATGATTATTTTTTCTATTCTCATTGCCAGCTTTGGTGGGGGCATGGGTGAAGCCACCACTGCTGCCTTAAGCGCTTCTCAAGCAGCCGTTAAACTGTGTATCGAAATGTGTGGCATTGTTTCCCTTTGGATGGGAGTGATGCGCATTGCAGAAAAAGCTCAGCTTATTGATGCTTTAGCATGCAAAATGACTCCTCTTTTAGACTTTCTATTTCCTGATGTCCCTCGTAATCATCCTGCCCGTAAATACATAGCCACTAACCTGATCGCCAATTTCTTAGGCCTAGGTTGGGCAGCAACTCCTCCCGGTCTAAAGGCCATGGTAGAACTGCAAAAACTTAATAAAGAAAAGCACCGTGCCAGTCATGCTATGTGTATGTTTCTCATTGTTAACATATCTTGCATTCAATTAGTAGCTATTAATATGATTTCTTATCGTACGAGCTATGGTTCCCACAACCCAACTGAGATCATTGCCCCTTGTATCCTAGCTACCCTTCTTTCGGCCTTTGTGGCCATTTTATTTGCTAAGTTTATGGCTAGAAAGGGGGATTAAATATGGGGTTTTTAGTGCTTTTATCGGACTGGCTTATTCCAATTATTATTCTGGGAATTGTGACCTATGGTTTAATTAAAAATGTCAATGTCTATGAAGCTTTTATAGAAGGGGCTACAGATGGTCTTAAAGTTGTAGTGGATCTTCTTCCTACACTTATAGGCCTTATGATGGCTGTTGCCATGCTTCGTACTTCTGGTGCCCTAAATGGTTTTTCTAATCTAATTAAACCTCTTATTTCTTGGACTCATTTCCCTTCAGAAGTTATTCCTGTTGCTCTCATGCGTTCCTTTTCCTCCTCTGCTGCTGTAGGCCTTGTCTTAGATATCTTTAAAACCTATGGCCCTGATTCCTTTACAGGGCGTCTCGTTTCTGTTATGTTTGGCTGTACAGAAACTATTTTTTACACCATGTCCGTTTATTTTATGACTGTAAAGATTAAAGACAGTCGCTATACCTTAAGTGGTGCCCTCATCGCCTCTCTAGTAGGGATTATTGCCTCTTATCAGCTTACCTTAATGATTTTTGGCCTTTAAATTTATTTCTTTTTTTAATAGAAATGGTATAATAGGACTAAGAAACATTTAGGGAGATATGCAAATGATAGAAAAACTCAAAAACTTATTATTTGGCGCAGATGATGAATACGATAATGAAGTTTGGTATCATAAAAATGGTAAGGTGATGTATGAAGGGAGTATAAAAGGTGCTAACTTCCATGGCTTTGGAAAATATTATGACGATGAAGGTAATCTCTGCTATGAAGGTACCTTCTCTTTAGGATTACCTCATGGTAAAGGAAAAGCTTATCTTGCAAATAACTTGGTTTATGAAGGCGACTTTTACAAAGGTCAACGTACAGGAATAGCTATTTGTCATTTTGAAGATGGTTCCTATTACGAGGGGCATTTCTCTAATGGCATAATGGAAGGTAAGGGTGTATTACATAGTGCTGATGGAACAGTTTATGAAGGAAATTTTTTACACAATCGTATGCAAGGTCAAGGCAAAGCCCAGTATCCTAATGGTGACTTGTATGAAGGCCAGTTCCGTGATGGTATAGAGACAGGTATGGGAAAGCTGACTATCAAAGACGGTGTTTATGAGGGTGAGATTGTAGGAGGTATCCCCCATGGCAAAGGAGCCTTTACCTGGCCTAATGGAAGTGTTTATCGTGGTGATTTCGTTGAAGGTATGATGACAGGTAAAGGGATCATTACCTATCCTAATCGTCACAAGTATATAGGTGAATTTTTAAATGGTAAAAAACATGGCTATGGAACTTATCAAGACGAAAAAGGGCAGCAGTATGAAGGGCATTTCGAAGATGACTATATGGTAGACTAAACCTCTTCATCGAACAAAAATGTCCTTAGAACACGTATTGGTTGGCGAAGTAGTGAAAGTGTAGACTACGAAGTTTCCTATAAGATAAAAAAAGGAATTTCTTATGGATAATTTTTCAAATGTCATGTATAATAGAGTGTATCATCCTTAATATAAGTTAGGCATGCTAGATATTAAGGCAGTGGACAAGGTATTTGTCCTATTTCATGGTTAGAATAAAAGGGTATAGATTCATCTTGCAGAATCTATACCCTTTTATTTTTATCTAAAAATTTCTATAACCTTTACCTCACTATGGGATTTGAGATCCAGTGTGTAAGGGCTACTTAATACATTACCATTTTTATCTGTTAGAATCTTTACAATAGGTCTTAGAGGCGCCTCTCGATTGGCTGTAATGACCTCTGCTACTTGATTGGTATTTAGTAAAAGTTCAGAACCTACGGGATAACAAATAACATAGTGCACAAGACAATCTACTAAATGGGGTGCAAAGAGACTCCCTCTTAATTGTTTAATCCTTTCCGCTGCTTCATGAGGGAGTACGCCACTCTTATAACTCTTATGAGAAGTAATGGCATCATAGGTATCTGCTAGCCCAATAACTTGTGCAAGTAGGCTAATTTCACTTCCCTTAATCCCATCCGGATAACCTGAACCATCTATTCTTTCATGGTGTTGCAAAACAGCATCAGCAATTCTCTTATCCACTACGCCCATGTTCAAGAGCATAAGATACCCTTCTAAAGAATGGGCTTTAACCAGGTCAAATTCCTCCCGAGTTAATTTGTTAGGTCTCTCTAATAAATCCTGGGGGATCTTAAATTTACCTACATCATGCAAAATAGCTGCTGCCCCTAAATAAACCATGTCGGCATGACTCATTTTTAAAGCCTTAGCCATTATAATACTGTATAGGCATACATTAAAGAAGTGTGCATATTTATAATTTGTTTTTACTTTTATTCCAGCTAATAATAAGGGGCCACAGTCATTAAAATATACCTTATCAATAATAACCTCTACTATAGGAAAAACTTCCCCTAAAGAAATGCCTTTTCCCATTACAAACTGATCGATAATACGACTAATGCTTAAATATGTAGTTACATAGAAGCGCTCCGTTTCATCTTCTACTAGAGTACTCATATTCTCTTTATCTACGCAGATATAGAGTGTTTTCAATCGAAGAGCTTTTAATGTGTTTAGATAAGTGGCTTTCAGTACTGTTCCTTGCTTTAAAAACATTTTCCCCTGCCTAAGTACATCTTGGGCTGTAATCATCCCTTCTTTAAGCTTTTCTATAGGAACTTTTACACCAACCGTCATCCTTTTTCCCCCTTAGCCTATCAAAAGCATCCATGCCACACTTCAATAAATTACCTATTTATAAAAATTATAATTACCATTATAAATTTTATAAATATATATTTTTGCCTATTTTTGTTACAAAATCTTTACCTTAAGCTCTTCTCTTTTGTCTGGTCTGAAAATAATAGAGCATACAATAAGCTAAAAAGACAAGGCTTAAAATACCATACATCGGATACAAAAATTCTACTAGCTTAGAAAATCCAATCACCGAAAAGGGAGTGGCTAGAGCAATGACTAAAAAAATGCTTATTTTATAATCTAGTTTAAATTGACTCTCCATAAAATAACATAGACTATAGACATTAGAAACCTGGGAAGAAAACATCTCCAACCACATAACGCCTAATATACCTACCTGTAAAATAGGATGAATAGCAGAGGCAATGCCTAAAAGTGGAATTTCATAGTGCTTAGCATGAAAAGGATTAACAAGCATCAAAAAGACAATATAACTACTTATAACAGTCAAAATAATACTTCCTAATTGAATACCCTTTATAACTTCCTTGGGTTTATTAAGCTCAGTAGTAAGTGGTACCAGCACTCCAATGACTGTCAAGATATTAAAACTTATATAAATCATTGTAGAAGTTAGTAAATGCTCCTTTTGTCTTGGCAAAATTCGCAGATAACTATAGCTAAGAGATTGAGGCTGTACCTTGATATACTCTACAAATAAGGCTGTCATCATAATAAAAAGTGTAGGAACAACTAGGCTATTAACTTCAAATAAACCCTCTGTGTTTCTTAATAAAAAAACACTGCTACAGCCCACCATTATAACAAAACCTACCCATTTAGGAAGTCCAAAGTACTGATTTAAGATGGACCCACTTCCAGCTAAGATAATAGATGTGCTACTTAATAAGAATAATGTCAAAACAATATTAATAAACTTAGCTACATATTTAGGCGAAACTAAATTTACAAATTCATCATACGACCTTACCTTATTCTCTTCTGTAATCTTTACAATCATCTTTCCTAAAATGATATATAATAGGCCACACAAAAAAACTCCTAAAAATCCTATTATTCCATAAGTAGCAAAAAATTGATTGAGTTCTCTTCCAGAACAAACGCCAGCCCCCACTATGCTTCCTACAAAAATAGTTGCAATTTGTAGTCTTAAAACAACACTCTTCATATGCCACCCCTCTCTTTCGTGTTTTTTATCATAGACCCTTGTCTCTATTCTATATATATTCCTACTATTCCAATTTATGTTAGTAGTTTGTACATAAAAAATGATGTCATTTTTTAGCGAACAGCATATTATGAAGTGTGGGTAGCGCTACAGACACTAAAAAAAATTAAAGGGGGCATTTTTTTATGAGTTGTGGTTGTTCTAATAGTTGTGGGTGTAATTCTGAACGTAATTCTGAGCGTAATATCAGACGTAATGAAAACTCTAATTTCTTATTTAACAGATGTCGTTGCAGAGAAGCTTTTCAACTTCTTAAAGAGATCGATGAAGCCATTGATGAGTTCTTAGAAGAAGAAGAAGAAGAAGAGGAAGAAGAATGTGGTTGCAGGCGTAATCGCGGTTGTGGTTGTAATCGTGGTTGCGGTTGTGGTTGTGGCTGTAACTCTAATTGGGGGAGATAGTCCTTTACTCTTAAGGTAGGTTTTAACCTACCTTTTTTTATGTCTTTTTTCTTGTGTTTTCAACCTTCTATCCTGCATATACTAAATCAGGAGGTGAGCCTATGAAAATGCTACTTGAAGCTTCAGAATTAAATAAAACGCCCTCAGCATCCAATGAACTAATGGTCAAACAAGTTAAATTGACAAACATTTCCACTGCCTATATTAGCGATCTAAAGCTCCTTATCTCAGGTACTCCTGTCCCCATTGTAGAAAGTGTTATTATAAGAGAACGAGGGGCCTTGTCTTTTGAAGGGAACATTACACTTTTAGAAATGGGAAATCTAGCACCAGCAGAAACAGCTTATTTTGAGTATACCTTCCCATCCACTCCGGAAGTTCCTAGCCTTTCAAATAATATTCTTCTCACTTATCATGACGACTGTACAGGGAAAAATGCAACGAGTCAACTCAACCATTTATTAAATCCTTTATCAGATAGCCCGTAAAATAGCGTAGGCGTTAAGAACAGTGAACCAAAAAAGGACGTATTATTAACTTTCAAAATTAATAATACGTCCTTTCTAAAAGACCTTAAGGATGTCAATCTGAGTTTCTTTATAAAGATTAATGTAACGTTCACCTATCTTTACAATAGGCCTATGAAGCGCATGGGATTGAATAAAAGCAACTTGTGCAATCTCATCTGTACTCAAAAGAACAGATGCACCAATATAGTAATTTATGACATTGGTACAAAACGTTAAAAGCATTGTCTTATCAAACTGTCTCACTTTCTCATTTTTTAGTACCCTTACTACCTCGAAAATATGTTTGTCTTTGCGCAAAAATTCATACTCATCTGCAAGCCCTATAATCTTACCAATTGCACCAATGCGTTCTTGGGTGAGATGAAGAGGATATCCACTTCCATCACACCTTTCATGATGAGCTAGGACAGCGCCCAGTACTTCATTATCTAATTCGCTAAAAGCAAGGAGTTTCTCATAGCCATAAATAGGATGTCTTTTTTCCTCTAATCTCTGAATGATAGCAGATTTTTTCTTCGCCCCGTTGGCTATTTTTACCTCAGCTTCCATTTTACCAATATCGTGTAATAGTCCTGCCAAAGCTATATTTTTCAAAAGTCCTGTATGGCATCCTATCCATCTTCCAATAAATAGGGCCAAAAAAGTCACATTCATACTATGGGTATAAATATCCTTATCAATCTTCTTGACGAGATTAACGCAAGCGAGTAAGTCAAATTTGCATTCAAATTCTTCTACTATACACTTAGCTAAGTTTTCTACTTCCTCAATTTGTATATCTAAAACGGGACCTTTATTACCGATAATTTCCCTTAATAAGGTGATGTACTTTTTATAGCTAACCTTCACTTTCTCGTCAACTTGCCAAAGCTGTTTTTCAGCATCTGCCTTTATCCATATTTCTGTATGTTTAAATTTTCCAATGCGCCCGATAACTTCTTCACTTAAACTTTGATGTCCCCCCACTAATACATTGCCAGTATCCTTATCTATTATAGGCTGGAGTATAATCATACCTGGCGTACATTTACTTATAGGTATGATTATTTTCTGTTCATCTATATTACCCACTCTCCTTCTTGACTTATCTAAGACATTATACACCTTACCTTTATTGTAAATTTATTTATCAAACTTTTCAATATCAATCCAAAAAAAATAAATATTTTATATGTAACAATAAATCATCTTCATTAATATATAATACATAGATGGATATATATGTATTTTAGACAATGGGGTCTAAGTTTTATCTCTTGATAAAGCTTTGGACCCTTTCAATTTATGTAAAGAAGGTGACTCTTATGTGTGGTTTTGCTGGTATTGTTGACTTTACCCAAATACTCCTTTCTCAAAAGCCCATTTTAGAAGCCATGGTAGATACCCTGAAGCTCCGTGGGCCAGATAGCTTGGGTTATAGTACTTACCCTCATATTCTTTTTGGTCACAGAAGATTAATAGTCGTGGATCCTGAAGGTGGCAAGCAACCTATGACAAAAACTTTAAACGGTTTTTCTTACACCCTTATCTATAATGGGGAACTTTATAATACAGAGGATTTGCGCAAGGAGCTTTTAGCACTGGATTTTACCTTTGATGGTTATTCAGATACAGAAGTCCTACTTACAGCCTACATGTGTTGGGGGATTGATTGCCTCCGTAAATTAAATGGTATTTTTGCCTTTGCCCTCTATGATGAAGCTTTGAAGCGGGTACTACTGGTTAGAGACCCCTTAGGTGTCAAGCCTCTCTTTTATAGTATCAAAGGCTCTACCTTTATCTTTGGCTCGGAGATCAAAACTCTCCTTGCTCACCCTCAAGTAAGGCCTACTATTAATGAGAGTTCCCTTACCGAACTCTTTGCACTGGGCCCTGCAGTTAAGCCTGGCAGCTCTATTTTTAAGGAAATTAAGGAAGTACCTCCGGCTTACTTTATGCTAGTTACCCCCCAAGGCATCACTGAAAAAGAATATTGGACACTCAAAGCTGAACAAAACACGGAAACACTAGATGAAGCCGCCGAACATCTACACAGTCTCTTAAGGGATGCTATTGAAAGACAGCTCGTGGGGGATGTTCCCCTCTGTACCTTTCTCTCAGGTGGACTAGATTCTTCTGCTATTTCAGCCATAGCTGCTATGGAATTTAAAAAGAAAGGGAAACTACTTACCACTTACTCCTTAGATTATGAGGAAAATGATAAGTATTTTAAAGCCAACCTCTATCAACCTACCTCCGATGTTTTTTGGGCAAATGAAATGGCAAAATTTCTAGAAAGCCATCACAAAACCTATACCATCAATCATGAAGAATTAGCTTTATCCCTCAAGGATGCTGTTATAGCCAGAGATTTACCTGGTATGGCAGATATTGACTCTTCTCTCTTTTTATTCTGCCGAGAAATTCGTAAAGACTTTGTTATTGCCTTATCTGGAGAGTGTGCTGACGAGCTATTAGGTGGCTATCCTTGGTATACCCGTCCTGAACTTATGGGACTTGATACCTTCCCTTGGTCCAACTTCATAGAAGATAGAAAAACCATCCTTTCTCCAGCCTTTCATAAACTTCCTATTACAGAATGTGTACAGAGCGCTTATAGAGAAAGTCTTACCAAAGTCCCCCATTTAGAAGGAGAAGACGCCCAAACCTATCGTATGCGCGAGCTTTTTTATCTGAATCTAAAATGGTTCATGGTCAATCTCCTCAATCGCAAGGACCGTATGAGTATGTCCAATAGCTTGGAAGTACGTGTCCCCTTTGCAGACTATCGCTTAGTAGAGTATGCCTTCAACCTACCTAATGCCTATAAATTTTACCAGGGACGTGAAAAAGGGTTATTACGCAAATGTCTAGAAGGCACCTTACCTAAAGATATTATTTATCGTAAAAAAAGCCCTTACCCTAAGACACATCATCCTGTTTATACTACCTTGGTTTGCAACATGCTTCAGGGCATTGTAGAAGATCCCCACGCCCCTCTCCTTGACTATGTTAATGTTCCCTTTATAAAGGAACTTGTAGCTAGTAAGGGGACCGCCTATAAGAATCCTTGGTTTGGTCAGTTAATGACCGGCCCCCAGTTAATTGCCTATCTGGTACAACTAAATATCTGGCTAGAAACTTATCACGTGGCCTTTCGTGCCTAATAGTAGGGACGTCCCCCTCCTTTCAACACTCCACAAAAAAAGAGCTGATTACTTATTAATCAGCTCTTCTTGTAATATCAGCGCCTAAGGCTGCTAGTTTATTCTCAATAGCTTCATAGCCACGGTCAATGTATTTAATATTCTTAATAATGGTCTCTCCTTCTGCACGAAGGGCTGCAATAACAAGGGCAGCACCAGCTCTCAAATCTGTAGCTGTTACCTTAGCACCACTTAACTTGGTGGCACCTTCTACTACTGCCATACGACCATCTACCTTAATCTTAGCACCCGTCCGTTTCAATTGGTCAATATATTGAAATCGATTATCCCATACGCCTTCTATCACTGTACTTGTCCCATTTGCTACACTTAATAAAGCCACCATCTGAGGTTGTAAATCTGTTGGGAAACCTGGATGAGGTAAAGTCTTTACATTGGTTGCACGTAAATCACTCGGTGCAACAACGCGCACATAATCATCACCTTCCTCTATCTCAATGCCCATTTCCATCATTTTAAGACTAACGGAGTACATATGCTCTGGTATAATATTGCGTACATACACATCTCCACCAGTAATAGCTGCTGCTATCATATAGGTTCCTGCTTCTATCTGATCAGGGATTGTAGAATATTTGCCACCCATGAGCTTTTCTACACCCTTGATACGAATCACATCCGTACCTGCTCCTTTTACTTCTGCTCCCATCATATTAAGGAAATTGGCTACATCTACTACATGAGGTTCTTTAGCAGCATTCTCAATAATAGTAGTGCCTTCTGCCAGAACGGCAGCTAGCATAATATTAATGGTTGCACCTACACTTACTACATCTAAATAGATCTTTGTTCCAATAAGACGTTCTGCATAGGCTTTAATCATTCCATTTTCTACAATTACTTTGGCACCTAAAGCTTCAAAACCTTTAATGTGCTGATCAATAGGCCTTACACCAAAATTACATCCCCCTGGCATACAGACTTCTGCCTTCTTAAATCTACCCAAAAGTGCACCTAAGAGATAATAGGAAGCTCTAATATTTCCTATATAATCTTTAGTTGCTTCATGGTTATATAGGGTGGATGCATCAACCTTAAGTGTATGGTCATCAATAAAGCTTGTAACTGCACCAAGCTCTTCCATAGCATCCTTAATCTTTACAACGTCATCTATATAAGGTAAATTTTCAATTTCACATAGCCCATCTACTAAAAGTGCTGCAGGCAAAATCGCAACGGCTGCATTTTTAGCTCCATTTATGGTCACTTCTCCTACTAGGCGATTACCACCTCGTATACATAACTCGCTCAACCTTAACACCTCTTAAGTTTTATTTCATTCCTGTAATAATCAATTACACAAAGTTTATTATAACATCATTTACAGGAAATAAAAAGTTTTATTTAATGAATTTATTGGTATAAGCATTAACAAATAGTGGTTTCTCTAAACCTTTTACCGTAATCTTATATGTAGGCACAATTTCTTCAGCTAAAATACGCATTCCTTCTGTGGTTAAGGTATAATAACCTAAGGTTATTTCTGTAATATACAAAGGACTTTCTGGACTACATTCTACAGGAATCTCTTCTTCAATACCAAAGAGCACGAGATCAATAGGATAAATATTTCCTTTATCCCCTACATTGGTATCTATATGGACCATATGAATAGTTGCTTCTCTTATCCCTTCTTTACCTACCCTGAAACGAATATAGCTATTAAATAGAGGATACCCCTCAAAGTCTGCATAATAAGTGAGTTCAATACCATCACCAACTGTTCGCTCTTCAATATGTTGCTTTGAAAATTTACTCCCGAAGTCTGCGTTACTAATAAAATCCTGGCATAAGCGCCTTGCTCGTGCTGCATTCATTTCTTTATACTTTTTTTCTGTGTTTAGTGATGTATAAATAACTTCATTATTCTTCACAGTAAGCTTCTCTTTACCATTTGAATAAGTACGGTTTTCCTTGTCCTCTGCAGAAGGAGAAGTATCTATCTCTGTGGAAATGGTTAAGTCTCCTAAATGACTATTTAAAAGTTTTTGGGCTAACCTAATACTTTCTTCCGAATTCATCTCTATTCCTAGTATACTCCCTGACTTCTTGGGTGTATAGGCTCTGGGCAATGGTTCTTCTAAAATAATTCCTTTGCTTTCTGAAATTTTTTGGATATTTTGGATTCGTTGCTTTGTGAGCAAATAAGTATTGGTATTCTTAGCAAAATTCATAGCAAATAAAATGAAATTAAATAGGATAAATAATTGTATTAATCGATTGAGTACCTTTGCTCCATTCATCTTTTTCTCCCTTTCTATTCTTATTTAAATATAACAAAAAAAATTGACAAAGTGAAGTTTTTCATCTTTGTCAATTTTTCTCTAAGGATAGTACAACATGTTTCCATAGGTCACTAACCAATCAAATTTTAAATCACTTTCTAGTTGGTTAACAATGTAACTACATTCTAGATTACTCAGCTTCAGGGTCCCTGTCCCTTTATTCACTCCCATGTTATTCATGGCGTCAAAAATCTCTGAATAACTTCTTGTTATATCCTCTGTAGCACTTCCCTGATGCTCTACTGGTTTTATATCTAAAAGAATCCATTTTCCCTTAATGACCTGATTATTTTTTATAGTAAGTTCCAAAGCACTATCAAGCCCCAGTTGTTTCTTAACTTCTTCCTTCATGTGGATCTGAAAACCATTGTACTTATAGTTAAAGTGATAAATGTATTCCTGGCCTTCTTGTCGCCTTACTCCGGCTAGATAAAGCCCCTTTTTAAGGTATTCAGGGATGGCTGTACAAGAATTAATAAACTGCTTTACTTTTTGGAGACGTTCAAATTTGGTAAGCTTATTCTCTTCATCGGGGGCTAAAATATTAAACTCCATTGTTCCTATAGGGTTATACTTCACAATGGCTCTTAGATTCTCACTAAAGATAATGGTACCATCTGATTTTTCATCTATTTGTTTCAATAGTGGATTAGTAAAAAAAGAGGTGACATACTCTTCTAGTAAGTCGATCTTATCTTCCTTCTCTATAGCTTCTAAGGTATTAGTAATCATCAACTTCTGATAAGTTAGCGGTTTAGCCTCACTAATCTCAGGCAAGAATACATTACCCTCCACATTCCCATGACGTCTAAGAGAGGTAATACTCGGTTGATAAGATGTCCATTTCTTAGCTTCTTCATCCCTACTCAGACTAGACATTACCTTTGAGTGCCCCATTAAGCTCGTATACAAAATAGCCTTATGGAGCTTATCTCCCTTAGCTGCAATAAGATACAGGACCACCTTATTTTCGTTATTACTACTTAAATCCACAAAAAGTTGCTCAACTACTATCTGCCCATCATATTTAGGAATTTTACTTCCTATAATCTCTTCAAGGGTGAGTGGAACAGCATACTCGTAGAGAATGCCTTGCTTTCCTGTTAAATCTGCATAGCTTAATTCTTTTTCTGCCACAAACTTAAGGGCTCTCTTCTGACTTCTCACTTCACTAAAGAGTTCATGAATCAGATAATCATATTCTCTATTATTTTCGCTTATTTTATAACCTAAAGCTAAGTTAACCCATATGTTTTTAGGGCGTATCCCTATTTCTTCTGTTGTTACCGTCTTTGTATCTAAAAAATTAGGGCTTGACATATCGCCAAGCCACAATATTGCTATCTGTATCATACATAATATAATGAGTGCTATGAGTATACTAATCTTTACAACGCGCTCTTTCATGCCATCACCATTCTATTACTTTAAATTATTTAATGCATTTGTTCCTGGTTTAGGTAGTTCTAAAATTTTATTCTTATCTGATTCAGTGAACTTCTCAATAACAAAAATCATGTTTCCTTGAATCTTCTTATCTTTTTCATGGGTATAAGTCAAATTAATTTCATTCTTACCATCAAAAAGCTCAATAAGTTGATTAAAACTAGTGGTACTACCAACGGTTGCTACCTTGTACTCTTTGCTATCTAAAACAAGTCTATTTTTATCCTTGCTAATATTATTCACTTTAATGATAATATTCGTCCCTTCTTTTGCACTACCTTCTAAATTAAGCTGTGCTTCAAAAGTACAAAAATCATAGTATTTCTTAGCATCTAATGTAATACGAATAGAGGAGTCTTCGCTTGTAAGATTAACTGTCTTTTCATCTTCACTCTTTTCTACTACTACATTAAGATTAGAACCAGTAGCTATTGTATCATTCGCATAAATTGTTTGACTAAATAAACCTATACAAACAAAGGCAAATACTAAAATAGCTTTATTTAAGGCTTTCATAGCTGCGAATCCCCCTTTCTGCAAATTATAATATCTTACAGTGTTATTATAGCTTATTAATATTACAAACACATTACATCGTAGTATCTTTTTTTTTACATTCAAATGGCTATAAAGCCTTTAAATATAAGATTTGAAGTACAACCTTACACTTGTGCCCTTGCCTAATTTACTCTTTATTTCGATGCGCCCACCATGAAGCTCCATAAGATCCTTTGCAATGGCTAAGCCAAGACCTGTTCCTCCCATTTTACGAGAGCGTGCTTTATCCACTCTGTAAAACCTTTCAAAAACACGTTCCAGGTCTTCTTTCGGGATGCCTATGCCTGTATCGGCAATCTCCAGACAAATCTCTTCTCTGGCTTCAAGCCTTACCTTTATCAAGCCTGGATCGATACTATATTTAATAGCATTTGACAAAATATTGTGCAAAATCTGTTTAATACGCACCTCATCACCTAATACCAAATACAAATGCTTTTCTTCTACTTCATAAATAAACTTATGCCCCTTCTTCTCCATATGTATTTTTTGTGCCTCAATGGTATCTTCAAGGAGCTGTTTTAAATTAACAGGCTTAAAGTTTAATTGAATTTGCTTGTTGTCAATGCGGGATAACTCCAGTAAATCTTGTACAAGTGTTGTCATGCGGTCTGTTTCTTTATTCATGACACCCAAAAAATTCATAGCAATTTCTCGCTCATCTAGAGCCCCTTCTAAAAGAGTCTCCGTATAACTTTTAAGAGTGGTAAGAGGGGTTCGCAACTCGTGAGAAACATTAGCTACAAATTCTTTTCGCATTTGATCGAGCTTCTGCTGCTTTGTTACATCTTGCATAACCACTACTAACCCTTCTGCTTCACCTTTTGCATTGGCATAAGGTGCAAAATGCATGGTCAAATAGCGATCATTAATCTGTAATAATTCTTCGGATTTAAAAGGCTCTTTGCCCTCTACTAACTGGTCAAAGGAAACCTCCACCCCTAGTTTAGAAAAAATCAGGTCAAAACGGTGGTCCATATTAAGCACACCTACTAAATCATAACATACAGAATTAGCATGGATGAGTACTCCCGTGCGGTTAAAGGCCATAACTCCGTCTGCCATATGTTCAAATATTTTTTCTAGCTTGTTTTTCTCGCTACTGATGGTTTCCATGGTATTACTCAATTGACTCGCCATATAGTTAAAGGTTTGGGTGAGTTCCCCAATCTCATCCTTTGATTCGATAGGAATGCGCTTAATATCATCTCCTGCTGCTAACCTTCTAGCATTTAGGGTCAGCTTCTTAATAGGTGATGTAATCATCCTAGAAAAGGATATTCCAAAAACTCCGGTGATACACATGGCTACTAAAGAACCCAGAGCTATGGTCTTCATAACGTCCACCATATTACTGTAGATTTGCTTTGTACTAGCTGTTACATAAATGATGGCTTCTATTTCTTTTGTTTGAGGGTCTAGGATAGGACTGGCATAGTCCATGTAATTCTTTTGCAGGCTCGTGGTACTAAAAGGAATCAGCTTCTCTGCTGAAGGCCTTTTATTGCTAATCACATCCATTACAACAGGCGAATCTACAAATTCCCCTATCCCCCATTCTACACCTGTGGCATGCTCTACTTGGCCATTGGCTCTTAGAAGATAAAAACTATTCTCATTGATGATATTACTCATTTTATCTTTAATATCCTTAGAACTAATGGCATTATCTGCCTGCCAGTTTAAGCGAATCTCGATTTCTTTTGCCAACTGCTCTAGACTGGATTGGATGGCTCTAAAATCCTTCCTCTCGATATCATAGACTATAAAAGTTCCACTTACCATCATAATCATCAAGATAATACATAAATAGATCATAACAATTTTAAGCTGTATGGTTGTTCTCATTTAATTATCCTCTAAAATAATAGCCAATTCCCCGTTTAGTTAGTACATACCCGGCCTTAGAAGCATCATCTTCTATTTTTTCTCTTAACCTTCTTACGGTGACATCTACTGTTCTTACATCCCCATAGTATTCATAACCCCATACCTTTTCTAGAAGTTGTTCTCTAGAGAAGACCTTTCCTTTTTCAAGCCACAAAAATTTCAGCAATTCAAATTCTCTTAGGGTTAATTCTATGACTGTTCCCTTCTTAGAAACCTCATATTTTGACAAGTCCATAGTCAAATCGCCTTCTACAAGGTTTTGTAGCTCACTTTCTGCTTCTTTTGCCACATTATTGATTACCATACGTCTTAGATTAGCCTTTACCCTAGCAATCAATTCCCGTATACCAAAGGGCTTGGTAATGTAGTCATCTGCACCTAATTCAAGCCCTAATACCTTGTCAATCTCTTCTGCCTTAGCTGTCAGCATAATAATAGGTGTTGTCTTCGTTTGCCTTACTCTTTTACATACCTCTAATCCATTTAACTTAGGCATCATAATATCTAGCATAATAAGGTCTGGATTCTCCTCCTCAATGAGTTCTAAACCTTCTTCTCCATCGTAGGCTGTCAAAACAGCATATCCTTCCTTTTGTAAATTATATTTAATAATATCTGAGATAGCCTTCTCATCTTCAATAATAGCAACCTTTTGCACTCTTCATTCCCCTCTCTTATTTCCATTCATTTATTCTTTTTGACTGATGACCTTTAAAGGTAATAGTGGTTCATGTACCTTAGCCTTAAATTCTTGCCCTACTTGAAGAACAGAGCTTTCTGTTAATCCTTCATTTTCAGCAATAAAACTCTCTAGCGAAATACCTAACTGGGTAGCAATAGACCACAGGGAATCCCCTCTCTGTACAACATAGGTCACCTCTTTAGGTGTGGTGACTAAGCACTTTTCCACTAATCTTTCCATCTTAATAAGACTTGTTTCCTTAGCAAAAATATCCCTTAGTTCTACCTTCTTAGCAAACTCTACTTCTACCTCCTTATTACCATAGTAAGCTACCTTAAGCTGCTCTTTAAGTTCATCTAGTTCTTTACCTGAAGCAATAATCCCAATACTCTTACCTTCTACTAAAACTTCTTTGAAGCCTATAAGCACATTCAGATTCTCTCTCATAGAAGTGACCAAATAACTTGGATTCACATAGTCATTTTTTTTGGCCCGATATTTTCGTAGTACAGGCTCTTCCTCAAAACTGATTTCTGCATTGTATTTGGTCTTTAATTGTGCTTCCACTGTCCGTTTAGCCTCTTCGATAATTTCTTTATTTTTAACTGCACCTATTGCTTTACCATTAATGCTTACTTCATAAGCATTGGGTCTAAGCCCTAAAAATACTCCTATTGTAGCTGCAAAACAAAGACTTATCCAAAGGATTCGATTATCCTTTCTCTTCTGTTTTCCTTTTTTTCTTGTACTATTCAGCGGTATAACCTTTTGATTTTTCTTAGCTACCGGCATATATAACCTCCCCCTGTATATAACGTAGGGAGTGCTATAAAATTCAAGAACTTAAACTTGAGTTTTAAAAGCACTCCCCACCTATTAATTATTCAAGTACAACGATTTTTTCTGGGCTTGCATCATCTAGATATCTAAAAGTAATTAATACATCTTTACCTTCTCTTAGTTCACTCCTATGTGCTTCAGATCCTTCTATAGTAATGGTGGTTGTTATAGGCATTCGAATACGCTTTAATACATTATTGCTGCTCGTAAGTGGATCATAATTTACAAGCACATCCATATACTCATTCCCTGTTCCTATATCTTGAATAACTCCTATGTACTTAATAGCTGAAGTCTTATCTCGTTGTACCACCAAAGAGATGATTTCTCTACTATCTACATAAAGTTCAACGGTTTGTCCTAGTCTTACATCACGAAGTGCAATATATTCTCTCAGGTTATTATCATAGAATTCACTCTCCGCATTGACAGTATAAATCTGTTGTTTATTATCAAGGTCTACAGTTAATTGAGATACTCCTGCTAAGTAAATAGCTGTTACCGTTCCTTCGATGGTCTGTTTCTTGCCTGTTGCTTCTACTTGCTTAATAACGCCATTTTCTTTAGTTGCTTTTAAGGTATCTCCAATACGAATATCATAAAGGTCAGCTTTGCCACCATTTCTTCTTACAGTAGCCTCATTACTTACTGTCCAATCAACTGTCTTATCACCTTGTTTCATGCTAAAAATATGCCCTTCACTCACTACTTTTCTAGAAACAATTTCGCCTTCTGCTAAAGAATTAGAACTACTTGCATGACCCTTTGTAGCTTCCAGCTTAACAATTGTACCCTCTTGAACCGTAGCTACTACATTATCCTGGGCATATAGGTCTGTTAATTTAACACTTCTGCCATCTAATGTAATGACTGCGTTATCTGATACCATTAAGGTCTTAGAGGTTTGGTCAAGTAATGTAAGGGTAATGTCACCATAAGTCCCTATACGGGCAATGGTTCCTGTATAAGTCGTAGCGGTAGGTGCTACAGTAGCTCCATTACTATCTTGGAACTTCATAGACTGTATGTAAGTTGTATCATTAACTGTTTCCGTAGTAATAATGGCTTGACGATTAAGCGTCGTATTAATAAGTGTACTTAAATCCACTGGACTTCCTACCTCATCTGTTACAAGGGTAGTCTTTTTAATGGTAGCCCAAGTACTTTGACCATCTGCTTTTGTATATTTAACAAAAAGTTCAGACGTTGTCTTATTCATAACTTTTTCTACTTTAATGATTTGACTATTCGTCTGATTATTGCTTTGGTTATTATTAGGTATTGTTGCTCCCTGCTCCATTTTTTCTTTATAAGCTAAGAGATCACTGGTCATCTTGGCACATAAAGCTCGGGTTACTTGGATATTCCCACCAAAAGCACCTGTCTCATCCCCTGTAACAAGACCAATAGCCTTTAGATAGGCAACATGAGGTCTATTCGCTTCAAGAATGGTACTTTCATCACTAAAGCCAGTGGTCTTACTTGTGATATAGGCCTCTTTAGACGTTACTTCTTTTCCTAATATGCGTACAGAATAAACAGCCAAATCCTGTTTGGTTACTATTCTCTTTACTTCTGTTCCCGTGGTTGCCTTAACCACAAATTTAGCTAGGTCTGCCTCGGTAATATAACCCCTTCCTAATAAATAGGCTATTTGCTTATCATATAACTTATTCCAACTGGCGTATATAGAACTATATTTTTCGATAGTTGCCTTTTGTCGCTCATAGTTTTGTGCAATAGCAGCTTGATCCTCTGGCTTTGTAAAGCCTGAAGCTTTTGCCAGTACATCACTTAGTTCAAAGTAATCCATTGTTTTAGAAGGTAAGATTTCCCCTTTGCTATTAGGGAGCATAATCCCTCTTTGTTGCATATCTTGAAGGGCACTATATGCCCAGTTTGTTGTCTTTATATCTGTAAAATTGGCTGCTAAAGTGCTAACTGTTAATACGGTTGCTACACCAACCGTCATGATCACCTTCATGAAATGTTTCTTACTCATCTTCATTTAATCCCTCCTTAATATCTTTTCCAGCTTATACGCTCTGTCTCTTTGTGTGGGCCTCGTTTTATTTCTATTTTAAGCTATAAAACCTAAAAATACAACTTAATCTTTGTCTAAAACATTGGTTAATTTCACAATGCAATCTGCTAATTTATCCATCTTTGTCTCTAGTCGTACCAACAAGTAAACAGATAAAACAATAGGAAATCCCACATTACTTATTTGGACTAATAATTCCTCCATTTTGTTCCCTCCTTATTAAAAAGAATTTAAAATAAGTTAAAAAAAGAGCCATTAGGCATCTTCTCCCTAACAGCTCCATCCTTCTTTCCTCATCCCCTCCACTTTTAATTAATTCCCCTCAAGCCACTGCCAGCTAGGGAGAGGGGAACTCTGGAGGCTTCCTTAATTAAATCTCAATCGCTTCAACTTGTTGAATCACGTATTTGGCACCACCTTTGGTAACTGCTAAATCGCCTTCTCCATAAGCTGCTGCTTCAATCACTGCATCCATTGCTTCACTAACAGAAGTCCCCTCAAGTCCTTCCTCAGGTGCATTAATAGTTAAACTTGCTTCCTTTCCTTTTGCTGTTTGGAAAGTAAGAACAAGTACCTTTTTTGTAATCTCAGCCATATTTCTCACCTCCTTCCTCTTTCTTTAATACACGCTTAAGCTTGGAGAAGTGTAGTCTCTACTACTTTTGAAACAGTTTCTACTGATTCTTTCGTAAGACTAGCTACTGCTTGTCCTAGCTGAAAGAGTGCTTCATCCCCTGCTGCCTTTGCACAGTTAGGAATGGTTTGTGAACCTTTAGCTAACTTCAAGACCACTTTAACGCCCTTCACATCTGCTGTAACTGCCATGTCTATCACCTCCTTCTTTGCTTATTCACCTCTATATATGTAGTCCCTAGGAAAAGGTGGCTAACTTTTTAGCTATTTTTCCTTTTTTATTTTTAATGGTACTATAGGATACCTTAAGAATCCTTGCTAAATCCCTTAGGGTTTTGCCCTCTAAGTAGTGCCCCTTTACAATAGCTCGCTCTACCTGATCTAGGGGCTCTAGCTCCTGCAGGAGGGTTACCATCCAAAGCTTAGTGGTGACACTCCCTTCAATATCTACCTCTTCATCTGCCTTTTCTAAGATGGCCTTATTCACTTCTTCATTTAAGCCAACATATTCTTTTTTCTTGCGATTTTCATTGGCTCGCCAGCCATAAAGCTGAATCTTATAGTAGCTTTCAAAGGGAACCCCTAAGTCTTCTTTAAAACGACTTAAGCACTTCACTAAAAGTAAATAGCATTCTTGCTCGAGATCTTCCTTTTCATATCCCCACAAAAGTGTTTCTCTTACAAACTTCTTTTGTAAGGGACGAAGCTTTTGCCACCATTTATAGGATAACTCTCTTTCTTCCTCTGTCATCTTGAACCTTTCTTAGCTGCAGCTCCTTCTTTGTATTTGCGCAAGTTCAAGATAGCATGTCTTATTCTATAAATAAAATGTCTCCTTCTCTTAAGTTTAGGCTACCATTTAATAAGGTTAAAAACCCTTCACAAAACTCTAGCTTTATATTGCAAAAATTTTCCTTCTCTTATATAATAGAACATATGTTCGATGAAGGAGGTCTTTTTTATGCTTTACTTAGATTTTGCGGCACTTATTCCCTTTTATGACGATCGCGGTCAAAATTCCACTTGTGTTCTCTTTAAGGATGGCTCCAAGGAATACTTTAACTGTTCTGTTAAAAACTACATGACTACACTACTTTATGAACTCCATTTAGACCCACACTCCTTACGTTTTTGGACCAGTCAAATCATTGGCACTAAGCTGAATATCCCCCTTACTATTGATGAGCATCATATCTTTCTCCCTGTCAAATTTCGCAAGCCTGTCACGAAGCAAGATGGCTGCTTTGGGTATGTCTCTAGAGACCTTATTAGCCATGTGGAGGATGGCCTTCTCACCTTTACCACTGGATCCACCCTCCAGCATCTGTCCAAAAAATCTTACTTAAACAAAAAGCAAAAAGACGCAGCTCTCCTTAGCTACGCCTATACCGATTTTAAAAAACAATATGAATTTATGTGGAAATCCTAAAAGAACCTAAAAGTCCTTGTCCCTTTATCCCCTCATTACGGGTAACCTTATTTCATATGACAGGCTTTGATGCTCTTTCTCCTTTCCACTTCACTTATACTCCGCTCATTTTCACTTTACCTCTATGTATCCTGCCCCTATTGATACACTCCACCTGTTATGCTTT
>JAEYNQ010000263.1 GCA_023412455.1 Bacillota bacterium | reverse complement strand
CTTTTTAGTTCTCTCATTAGTTCATTAAGACTCCTTTTCGCCAATTCAGCCATTGGATGCTTTATAGGCTGATAGTTTTCACTTTTATATCTCAGTAGTATGAGGGAGTATATCTCGTTTCTATATACTATTATACACTAATCAAGTGACCATAGAAAAATAATTTTAAGCGTAAAGAAGCTCTTCGAACCAGCTATGTTTCATTACTCGTTCGAAGAGCCTTTTATGATTTAAGTAATTGTTTTATAAAGAATATTAAGCATTGTGAGCTTCTGCTACCACTTTTTTAAGCGCTTCAAGAGCTTCAGCTGGAAGTTTATCAAAGCCACCTTTTTCAGTCTCACGAGAAGCAACGAAATCTACACGATCTTGCATACGTTTTTGTAATTGATCCACATACTCTTTGTTAGAGAAGTCTGGTACGAAGCCTTCCCATTCCATGATTTCAATATCGGAGAATGGACCCCATGGTTTGAAAGTAGCTGTACCTTCAACAATGGATTCAAGGATACCAAGAGTATCTTTTGGTTGAACTTTTTTACCCATGAAATCACCCGTATTGATGATGTAGCAGTCTACGTTTCTTTCAGCAACTAATGCTTTGAATTTTTCGTAGTCATTGGCAAGTGGGTAAGTTCTAAATGGGTTAGCATAAGGCTCAACAACTAAGGCATTTGGATCTACACCAGGAGCAAGTCTTTCTGCACTTGTACGTTTTGTAGCAAGTGTAGCACCCATAACTGAAGCAAGTTCAGCACCACTAAGTTTTACAACGGGTGGGATAGTTGGGTCTTTCATAATCCAGAAAATAGCATTAACTGGTTCATCAAATTTATTTACACGGTTTGGAGACCAAAGAATTGATTTAACAGCACGGCCGTTACCATTACGGATATCTTCTGTAACAGGTACAACTTTACCATCTTCGTCAATGGTAGCACCACAGTTTTGCATAGTAACAAGATATTTATTATCATCGCAAGTAAGTGGATAATCTTGTGTTTTATCAAAGTAAGCTGGTTCAAGAGCGATAGATGAACCATCTTCTGTTGAAATAACAAAAGCGTCATCATGAAGTACAGTAATATCATATTTACCACCATGCTGAGCATGGGTAATAGTTGACTTACCAGAACCAGAAAGACCAAATACGCCTGCTACGAAGCTTTTACCACCTGGAAGGTTGTAACGTTTTTGACCACCGTGGCAAGATGCATAACCATGACGATTAGCCATCGCCCAAGCAAGTGTTAATGTACCTTTTTTATGTTCTCCAAAGTATCTCATACCAAGGATAGCTGCACAGTTATGTTCTGGGTCAAAGAAGGTAAGTCCCATTGGATGATCAGGATGTGACCAGTCTGGATCAGAGAAGATGTAAATATCTCCATCAGCATATTCTTTAGATTCATTATACATTTTAGAAAACTCTTCATTAATAACTTGGAAATTAAGAAGCCAAGAATACATAATGTTTTCTTGTGTTTCAGGAATACAAAGATGAGCTTTTACAGAGAAGTCTTTATCAAGACCTACGATAGCTTGTGCATGATAAAGTTTTTTAGTACGTGCTTTGTAAATGGCTTCACTTATTTTTAATGCATAGTCACCTTGGTTGATGCCTGGCTCACCCATAATCTTACGAGCAGCAGCAGCACGGCCACTTACGGCACCATCATTGAAGAGAAGAATTTTGCTATCTTCGTCAAGGCCTAAAAGTTCTGGTTTGTATACAGGAACATCTGTCACTACAGTACCAGGAGCGTTTTTAGCTAATTTATAAGCTTCTTTGAGAGAAGTTATAGGTGTTACATTATTACCATAGAATGCTGTTTCAATTGTAGTGCGGATCTGGTGGAAAATAGGATTATTAGCCCCGATTTCAGTTCTAGGGAATCTTGCTTTTGTTGCCATTTGAAAATCCTCCTTTAGATTAAAAGTAATTTATTTGTTATATGTCACAAAGTGACAAAATAAACCTAATAATAGTGATTATTTATAGGAATGTCAAAATTCCTCCCAAGTATAATTTACTATTTTTTGATTAATAATGTCAAGGATTATAATAAATAATTTAGTAAAATTTAAAAAAATAATATTAAATAGCATAAATAAAGACATGATATAAATTAACAAATTATTGGGAATCTCTTTGTATAATTTGTTGTATAAGGGTTAAAAAGGGAAAGAAGGTGTAACAGAAACGGAACATAATTCATTCTAAAGAAGAATATATTTTGGTATAAGTATATAAGGGAGCAAATGTTTATGGATTACAGACAGCTATTTAGTGGAATAGAAGAAGAAGTGCAGTTAGAAGATGGGTCCTATCAAGTAGCTATTAATTTTGATAATGCAGCCACAACACCACCTTTTAAAAAGGTAGAAGAATTTATTTATACCAATATATTGATGTATGGTTCTATAGGGAGGGGAGGACAGAAAGCTCACTATTGTACTCAAGCTTATGAAATCTCCAGGGATGAGATATTAAGTTTTGTAGGCGTATCTAAGGCAGACGGTTATACAGCTATTTATGTTAAAAATACAACAGAAGGCATTAATTTACTGGCACAAATGCTTTGCCGAGATAGGATGTCCAAAGTCTTAGTTACTCGTATGGAGCATCATGCCAACGATCTACCTTGGCGACGAGTAGCTCAACCCTTTTATGTAGAGGTGGATAGTGAGGGGAAAATAAGTTTAGAAGAGTTGGAAGAAAAACTAAAAAGAAGTATGGGCACCATAGGGCTAGTGAGTATTACAGGAGCTGCTAATGTGACAGGCTATATAACACCTATTCATGAGATGGCTCAGATAACCCATCGCTATGGCGCCAAACTTATTGTAGATGGGGCTCAGCTAGTAGCCCATCGGCAAATTCATATGAAGGGAACAGGTAAAGGAGACGCCATTGATTTTGTGGTATTTTCAGGGCATAAAATGTATGCGCCTTTTGGCTGTGGAGTCATAGTAGGGGCGCAGGAGGTATTCGATGCAGCGCCTCCCTATTTGATAGGAGGAGGCATGGTAACCGTTGTGTTTGATAACGATGTGTACTACAAGCATGCCCCAGAAAAGGATGAGGCAGGAACACCTAATTTTTTAGGAGCTATGGGGATTGTAGCAGCTGCAACAGTATTAAGGGAGATAGGCTTTGAGGCGATTGAGAGGCATGAGAATGCTTTGATGAAAAAGCTTATAGCTGGCCTTGTGGCCTATCCCGAGATAATCCTATATGGAGATAAGGGGGCAAGTCGTGTGGGGGTTGTCCCTTTTAATGTAAGAGGTTTGCCATGTCATAAAGTAGGAGAGTTTTTAGAAAAGAAATGTGGGATAGCAGTAAGAACGGGATGCTTTTGTGCTCAACCCTATGTAGCAAGACTTTTGGGGGTCAGTGATAAGGAACGTTACGCTTATATGCAAGATTCTTCCATAACAATGCCAGGCATGGTACGTGCTAGTTTGGGTTTATATAATACAACCCAAGAAGTAGAGCGCTTTGTAGAGAGTATAGGACGACTTATAGAGGAAAATAAGTAAAAGAAGTAAAAGAAAGTGTAACACCAATTACTGAAGGGAGAGTAGGTGTTTTTTTAGCCAATTAAAATCTTCTTGGGTAAGAGCTTCTAGCCAAAACAGAAAGACAATATAAAGCATCAGGCAGAGCCCAATACCTAGCCAGAGATGCCAGGAGAGGGAGAGCGTTGGGGGGATGAGTTTGTTGACCAGAAATTTGGAGAAGACTCCCGCCGCTGCGGCTGTGACACCCGGCTTAATAAGCCAGTTGATAAGTTGGATTTGTAACTTGGTTTTTTCTAAAAGCTTATTAAAGTTTAGAGAAGAAGTAAGAATATTGCTAGCAATCATAATTCCCATAAAGGCATTGATTCCCTTGATGGGGATCAAAAAGTAAATGGTAAGTATGCGAAAAAAAGAATCAATAATGCTGTATTTAAGACAGCACATTTGGATACCTAAACCTTTTAAAATCCCATCAGTAACGGCTTCTATGTACATAAAAGGAATAGTACAAGCAAGGATTTGGAGCATTTGCCCAACCTCTAAATTCTTATAAAAAGCAAGAGAAATCTCAGAAGAGTAGTTAAGGAAGATGCTCACAATAAGTAGACTCAGTATACATGTAAATTGAATGACACGATTGGTGGTATAAACCACCCTTTTTTTATGTCCTAAGGCATTAGCCCGAGCTATTTCGGGAATAAGGGTGGTAGAAAAAGCTGTTAAGAAGGCAGAAGGAAAAAATAAAATGGGGAGTACCATACCTTTTAACATACCATAGATACTCAGCGAATCTTCCACAGAGGCGCCATATTTTCTAAGACTTGCAGGGATCAGAATGTTTTCCAGGGACATAAAGGTAGAACTCACATAGGCAATGAGCGCGATAGGCAATATAAGCTTAATGAGATTGAGGAGGATATTTTTACGGCTAATACTATAAAAAGGTACCTTGCCTGGGGGATAATAGGTTGTATTTTGATTAATAAGATAGAGGGTAAAGAGATAGCTACAAGATACCATCTCTCCAATAGTTATGCCTACTCCTACAGCAGCATAGGCATAGGAGAGACCTTTTGGTGCCCATAGATTAACTAAAGTTATAATAAGCCCAAGCTTTACAAACTGTTCTAAAATATCTGCACTGGCAGGAAATACAGCTTTCTTGACAGCATAAAAATAGCCTTTAAAACATGAAGAAAAGGAGATAAAGGGTATGCTAAAGGAAAGCATTTTAAGTCCCCAAATAATACGTGCATCAGCAATAAAGACACGAACGATAGTATCTGTAAAAGTAAAAAGCACAAAGGCAGAAGAAAAGCTTAATAGAGCACTCATAGTAAGGGCAGTAGTCATCACTTTTGAAATAATAGAATAATGGAGCTTGGCAATTTCCTCAGCAATCATCTTAGAAACAGCTACACTGAGCCCTGCGCAGGCCATGATAATCCCTACACTATAAATGGTCATAAGGAGCTGGTAGAGCCCCATCCCCTCTGTGCCGATAGTATTTGAAATATAAACAATGGAAATCATTCCGATCGTACGTGTTACCAAGGAGGTAGCAGTTAATAATATAGTACTTGTGATAAGTCCTTGTTCCTTCAAAAAAATTCCTCCTCACTTTATGAATGGCTTATAGTTAAGTATATGAGGACAATCGTTTTTTACAACTAAAAATGAGAGACGGTAGAAGATAGAAAAGAAGTTATTTATAAATGGTCCATATAATGATAAAATAATATTTAATATTCAGAATACTTTAGTTTGGAGGGGTTGTGATGAACACCATGGAGGAAATAAGTCATGAGACAATGAAATTTATGAGAGGGAAATATCGTCTTGATGAGATTGGAAATGCAAAAGGTGAGTTAAAGTTTAAGCAAGGGCAGAAAACTATTCTTACAATCTATAGTCATGAGGACAAATTTACCTTTTTAATTATTTTTGGAAAGAAAGAACGGGAATGTTTTGAGCTTAAAAGAAGTGATTTTAGTGATTATATAGGTAGTTATTATGATAACTCAAAAACTTACCATGATGGAAAATGGATGTTTATTGATGTAACAACCATGGAGCAACTAGAAGAGCTAGAGAAGCTTATACAAATAAAGAAAAAGCCTAACCGTAAACCATTTCCAAAAGAAAATGCAGTTTATTCACAATGTGGTCAACGTTGTGACTTATGTGTTCATTATACGGGGATAACAGAAGAACAACGTGCTATGATGGAAACCTATTTGGCAAAAATGTGGGATACAACGGATTGGAGTATGCGTTGTAAGGGTTGTTATGGTAAAGATGACCCTTGTAACCCTAAGAAATGTGCACCCCAAAAAGGAGTTTCGGAATGTAAAGAATGTAGTGAATTTCCCTGTATTAAAGCAACAGCAGCTGATTACCGCTCTATGATCCATACAGAAATTCATTATGCTGACGAGATTACTTGGGCAATACTTCCATATGTGCCTTGGCAATATGAAAGATAATAGGGATACCCAAAGTAAAAGCCACAGACTAGTAGACTAGGATGTGGCTTTTAATTTCTATATGGAATTATCTTGCATAGTTATTTTCTTTGAGGGTGACATCATGGGCACCACCTTCAATGATACTGGTAGAAGAAACAAGGGTCATGCGAGCAGTGCGTTGGAGTTCATCAATAGAGGTGGCTCCACAGCTACACATGGTGGATTTCATTTTACTGAGAGTAACATCTAGGTTATCGCGAAGCTTACCAGCATAAGGCACATAGCTATCTACGCCTTCTTCAAATTTGAGGCCATTGCCTTCACCCAAATCATAACGCTGCCAGTTACGTGCACGTTTAGAACCTTCGCCCCAGTATTCTTTGACATAGGTATTCCCTAACTTTACCTTATGAGCAGGACTTTCATCGAAGCGGGCAAAGTAGCGTCCCATCATAATGAAGTTAGCTCCCATAGCTAAAGCCAGGACCGTATGATAATCATGTACAATACCACCATCTGAGCAGATAGGAACATAGATTCCTGTCTTTTCGTAGTATTCATCACGGGCAGCAGCCACTTCGATAATAGCAGAAGCTTGGCCACGGCCTATGCCCTTTTGTTCACGTGTGATACAGATAGAACCACCACCTATTCCTACCTTCACAAAGTCTGCTCCAGCCTCTACGAGATACAGGAAGCCTTCACGGTCTACTACATTACCCGCACCTATTTTAACAGTATCTCCATAGTTCTCCCGAATGTACTGGATGGTTTCAGCCTGCCAAACACTATAGCCATCGGAAGAATCAATACAGAGTATATCAGCCCCCGCGTCAATTAAAGCAGGCACACGTTCCTTGTAATCTCTTGTATTAATACCTGCACCTACGCAGTAGCGTTTTTCATTATCTAATAGTTCATAAGGATTCTGTTTGTGATCATCATAATCCTTGCGAAAAACGAAATACATGAGCCTTTGCTCCTCATCAATGATAGGAAGGCAATTTAATTTATGTTCCCAGAGGATATCATT
>JAEYNQ010000207.1 GCA_023412455.1 Bacillota bacterium | reverse complement strand
TACTTATGAAAGCAAATTATTTTTTGAATTCATAAGTTACTCCTTGAATACCTGTATAACAAACAGGTGTCATAGTACCATCACATTTTTGACAAAATGGTTCTGGTGGTACGGAACTAGGAAGCCCGTTAAAGATATTGTCTTCTTCAAGTTCTTGGACAATAAATTGAGGGACCCAAAGGTGATAGGCACATTTTTTACAAACAAACTCAACTAAATGATCCTTTTCAGTAAAACCTTCTAAAATATTCAAAGTAAAATCCTCCTTAGTTGTATTCAAGAATGTATCTTCTAAGAAGAATTATACGACAAATGTGATGAATAAAAAATATCGACTAATTCCATGATATGCCCACATGTGCATTTAATAGGGTCATAACCAAAAGAGAGTAAGATGCGTTCACGCCAGTGAGAGTAGCGCTCATGAAAGATGCGTTTATTATTAGAAACCATCTTGAAAAAAAGAGGACTAAATTTATGTTTCTTGGCATAGAGACCATAATAGCGCACCGTTTTAAACTGAGCTTCAGGAATGTGGATAATAAGGCGTTTGATAAAGTCAAAAGCCGAAATACTTTCAATGATCTTTTTGTTATCCTCATGACGTTGATACCAAAAAGTAACAGTGTTACCATCGTAGTTTAAAATGCGAGATTGAGCCATAGCAGGCCTGCCAGTATAACGAACAACATACTGAACAGCCTTTTCGGTATCAGCTAAAGGATTTGGCTTTGCATAAACATAGAAACCTTCTTTATAAGAATAGAAAAGAGAGGTCTTTAGTTGATAAAAAGAAGAACCAATAGCTTTTTCCATAAGATCGAGTAAAGTGGTTTGAAAACGACGGCGAAGCATAGGGTAAGGGAAATGTTTAAAATGACGCCATACAGTAAGGTTACCAGAAGCACCTTCAGTAATAAGAGTATGTATATGAGGATTCCACTTGAGGTCACGACCAAAAGTATGCAAAGTAGAAACAAAACCAGGAGTGAAAGCTTCAGCCTTATTCTGAGAAGTAAACCAAGAAAGAAGGGTATGAGAAACAGCATGAAAAAGAAGATGAAGTAAAGAACGATCTTTACGGAAAAAAGAGCGAAGTTCAGTAGGAATAGTAAAGACAAGATGGCGATGCTTGCACTTAATAAGTTTTTTAGAAAGATTAAAAGCTCGCTCATTAACATATTGCATGCCACAAGTGTTGCAAAAACGACTTTTACAACGGAAAGGGACATGAAGAAGAGAGCCACAGTGAGAGCATTGATAAAGAGCATGACCTTTAGAAAAATCACCACAGTAGATGATTTTGTTGACTTCCTTGAAAACAATAGGGCGGATTTCAAACTTAGAATGAGATTTAACAAAGTTTAACCAATGATCTTTAAAAATTTGTTTAATAGTAAAAGAAGGTTGTTTAGTCATAGATATCACCTAATATAGGTATATCAAAAAAAGTAAAAAGAGTCAAAAAAGCAACTTATAGAGTAGAAAGAAGACTATAAGTTGCTGAACGTGGCGGAGCCACTTTTTTATACTACAGTAGAGGAGCTATGTTACTTAGAAGAAAATAAAAAATTGGAGGAGTTGTACCACAAAGAAATAGATGTTAAAATATTGTGAATCAATAAAATATTATAACTATAGGGGGATTCTATGAAAGTACTCTTAGTAATAGACATGCAAAATGTCTGTGTAGGTGAAAAACATGGAGATTTTTTCAAATATGACAATGAGCAGCTCATAGCAAAGGTAAATAAAGCCATTGAAAATAATGAAGGAAATTTGGTTGTGTACATTAAAAATGTTATGAAAAACAACTTTATCAGCAAATTTGCCCCAGTTCATGCATTTGAAGGGACCGAGGAGGTTGAGCTTGTAGAAGGCTTGAATAAAGTATCTGAGTATATCTTTACCAAATATAAAGGAGATGCTTTTTCTAATGATGGATTAGTGGCATTCCTTAAAAGTAAGAATGTAAATCACATTGAAGTTGTTGGTGTAGACGGGGGTGGCTGTGTGGCACTGACAGCAATCGGTGCAATAAAAAGAGGTTATAAGGTTACTGTTAATACCCAGGCCATAGGCACTATGTTTTATAAAAAACAAGAAAAACATTTTAAAAAGTTAAAACAGCTAGGAGCAGATTTTATTTAGGGATATTACTTAAGGAGGGGACTTAATGATCTTACATTGTATGAAAAAATCAGTATGGGAAGGACTAAAAGAAAAGGAGTATTGGGGACAACAGTATTTGGAAGAGGAAGGATTTATACATTGTTCAGCAGTAGACTATTTTTATCAGGTTGCACCCTACTTTGAGAATATAGAAGATGAACTAGTACTCATTGGTATAGATGAGAATAAATTAACAGCAAGTATAGATTATGGAGAAGAAGATCATATAAAAGCGTATCCTCATATACTAGGCTTAATTAATAAGAGTGCAGTCATTCAAGTATTTCCATTCTTGAGAGATAAGCAAGGACATTAACCTTCCATTTAGAATGGTAAAATTTTATGGGTGTAGTGGTGCAGGAGATGCAAATAATAGAGATACAAAATAGTAAAGAAGAGGAACGCGATATGGCTAAAAAACGTTATTTTATTATGGTATCTCACTGTTTACTTAATCCCTCTACAAGAGTTCATTTATTAGGAAGGCGTTATCAAGTTGCCGAAGAGATTACTGCTTATTTTTTAAGTAAGCACATTTCTATTATTCAGCTGCCTTGTCCAGAATTTACAGCTATGGGCTATTGGCGTAATCCTCAAGGAAGGCAGCAATATGATAATGTTTTTTTTAGAAAACATTGCAGGAAGACTTTAGAAAGTTATGTAGATATGGTTTGTGAATTAAGGAATAATGCCAATACGCCACTATGTTATATAGGTATACAAGGAAGTCCTAATTGTAGTATTTATTGGGGAAAGCATAAGCAAAACAAATATAAGACGGAGTCGATGATGGAGGATGAAAAAGCAGATGGAGGTACAAGGGCTCCACTATATGGTGTCATGACAGAAGTATTAGATGAAATGTTAAGGGAGCAGGGTATACAGATTCCATATTTTGAAGCACCTGTCAAGGAGAGCATGATCTCTCATCACACCACTCAATTTTTTGAGGACTTAGATAACTTACTGGAGATCCCGGAGACCTATCGGCAGCGACTAGAAAAGGTGGCAACTCATACAGTCCTAGAAGACGACAAGATAGCGAAGCACAAGCTACTTTAGATTTTTTGAGATAAGCTTACTTTAAATCGATGAGAGTACTGTAGCTAGCCAAAAACTATTCATAATGGTGATAATGTGTTAAAAATAGATAAAGGAATACCCTGTTGATACGAATGATCTTACTAGAAATCAGTGATAAAAAATGAATTCTATAATAAACACAATCAGACAACAAGAAGCAGATATTTGAAAGAGACTAGCACCAAGCCAAGCCAAAAGAATACCTGAGGCTAAAGCTAGTAATCCAGAGAGCGGCGTTTGGGTGGCATATAGGATGGCAGGGAAAGTCATAACTGCTAGTGTGACATAAGGCACATAGTAGAGGAAGGAGCGAAGATAACGGTTTTGAATGGGCTTACGAATAAGGGTTAAAGGTAGAACACGAATGGTATAAGTTACCAAGGCCATAATGAGTAAATAAATGTAGATATTATTTTTCATCTTGGGTCAACTCCTCTTCTAAAGGGATAGGAAAGCATATGGCAGCTAAGCCTGAAAGAATCACCGTTAATAAGATGGTGAGGGTGCCACTTGAGAGCTCTTTTAATAGAGGACAATAAAGGGAAGCAAAGCTAGCTGTGAAACTTAATAACACCAGTAAAGCAACGACTTTGTTCTGGCGTGCAGGAGGAATAATAACAGCTAAAAACATACCATAGAGAGCTACGCTAAGTGCGCTTACAACACGTATAGGAAGGGTACTTCCTGCAAGGATGCCTAGGCTAGTTCCTATTCCCCAACAGGGAATGGCTATTGAAAAGGCACCATATAAATAAACGGGCTGTATATAGCCTGGACGAGCAATGGCTAGGCCAAATAATTCATCCGTTACATCGAATCCTACCAATAAGCGATGATAGAAAGGTGTCTGAGGAGAAAATTTTTGACTCAGGGCACAGCTCATTAAGAGATAGCGTGCATTGGTAATGAGTGTGATAAGGGCCATTTCTAAATAAGTACCCTGAGAGGCAATTAACGTAATACCAGCATATTCACCAGCAGAAGCATTATTAAGGACACTAGCTAATAAGCCTTGAAAGGCAGATAAACCAGCATTTTTGGCTGTAATGCCTAAGGCAAAGGCAACAGCAAAATAGCCTAGGCCAATGGGTGTCCCATCACGAAGGCCCTCTTTAAATAAGTGAAGAGGAGAGGTATGGGAACCCGTTTGATTGAAGCGAGAAGCATGATTGAAAAGAGAATCTGACATATGTGAATCCTACCTTTTGAGTCATTATTTTTGAATAGTATAACATTTTATTTGCTATTAAAAAAATTAATATTTATTATAGAAGTATAAGAAAAACTAATGAGGTAGAGAAAATGTTTTCACGTTATGAAATTTTTTGCAAAATTATTGAAAAAGGTAGCTTTACAAAAGTAGCCGAACAATTGGGATATTCTCAGAGTGCTATTAGTCAGACGGTAAAAGCGTTAGAACAAGAATTAGGAGTGAGGCTCATTAATCGAGGAAAGGAAGGGATCAGCCTGACAAAAGATGGGGAGGTATTTTATCCCTATTTGCATGCCGTAGGTTGCGCAGAAGGAGCCCTCCACCAAAAACATAAAGAGGTACAAGGACTTGAAAATGGTACAATACGCATTGGGACTTTTACCAGTGTCAGTCGAAATATACTGCCACAGCTTATGAAGAAATTTAAAGAGCTTTATCCAACGGTTCACTTTGTTTTAAAGCAAGGGGAATATACAAGTATTAGTAAGTGGGTACAAGAAGGTAGTGTAGACTTTGGTTTTGTCAATACAGAGGCTGTAAAAGGCTTAACAGTGAAGACACTTTATCAAGATAAAATGGTGGCTATCCTTCCCATGCAACATAGTCTAGCCTCTTATCCTGAGATTTCATTGGCCCAATTAGAAGAGGAGCCCTTTATCTTATTAGATGAAGGAGAACATAGTGTCCCTCTTCAAGCCTTTCTAAAAAGAGGAATTTCTCCTAAAATCCAGTATAAAGTTTACGACGATTACACCATACTAGCCATGGTGGAACAAGGTCTAGGTGTATCCATTATGTATCGTTTTGTTTTAAAGGGTTTTGAGAAGGGCTTTATGATCCGTCCTATTAAAGAAGAACTTCAAAGGACGGTGGCACTAGCTTGGAAAAACTGGGATACAATGCCTCTTGCAGCACGCCATTTTGCCAAATACATTATACAAGATACGCCATCCTTAGTCGAGCGATTAGAAGGTGGTCGACAAGTGTAAAACATGTTCCCCTATCTTATGGATTTTAAAGCGATTATTGATAAAAGCAGAGACTTTATAGAGGAGTATTGGTTTGAGAACTTAAACTTAAGAGGGGGTTATAAGAAAACCATACTGGACTATATTGCTCAAAAGTATCCATCCCTTAAAAGTAAGTATGAGAAGATTTATTTAAAAGGAGATAAGAGCTATTGGATGGATTTGGCTCTTGAAATTAAAGCGTACTGTGAAACAAAGGGGCTAGCCTATATTAATTACTTTTATCATGAGGAACTGGTAAAAGAAAAGCTGCTAAAGATAAAAAGAAGTAGAGCTTTATAAGGTGCTTTTCATTAAAAACGTATATCAAGGGGTTCCTATAAGAAGGGATGAAGAAGAGGAAAACTCTACGGAGCGTTTATTGCAAAAAAGGGCTTAAGCAGTTACTCTTAAAGAGGAGGTGAGTGAGATGGACTGCAGTAAAGTGGGTAAATTACTCAATGATTTACGCAAAGAAAAAAAGATGACACAAAAACAAGTGGCAGATGCTCTAGGTATTAGTGATAAGACCATCTCCAAATGGGAGAGAGGCTTGGGCTGTCCAGATGTTTCACTATTAGGAGAACTGTCTACTTTGTTAGGTGTAGATATTGAAAAGATATTAGTAGGGGATTTAGAACCTAATGATCGAGATGGAGGCAATATGAAACGCATTAAATTTTATGTATGTCCAACGTGTGGCAATGTGATAACCAGTACGGGTGAAGGCACTATTTCTTGCTGTGGAAGAAAGCTAGAGGCCCTTAAACCTCAAAAACAAGATGAAGAACATGCTATCGTTTTAGAAGAAGTAGAGGATGATTATTATATCACCCTTTCTCATGAAATGAAAAAAGACCATTATATATCTTTTGTAGCTTATGTAAAATATGATCGTGTTTTACTTGTTAAGCTGTATCCTGAACAAAATGCAGAGGTACGATTACCTCAAATGGGTGGCGCACAGCTTTATATCTATTGTACCCAGCATGGCTTATGGATGAAAGCATAAAAGGTATAAAGGAAACAAAGGATAGACACTATTATGGAAACAGAATAGTGTCTATCTTTTGTTTTGAGATA
>JAEYNQ010000174.1 GCA_023412455.1 Bacillota bacterium | reverse complement strand
ATCCAAAACGGAAGTACTGGCATATATCTTTTTGAACTAAAAAAAGAGGCATAGATTTTAAAGTACTAAAAAATATACCTCCAAAAAATTTCAGATTGATGGAGGCTTATTAATGGACTGCATTTTTGAAATTCCAATATTTAGGATAAAGTTTTTCTGCTATATGATAGTCAAAAGGAGCTGCCATTAGCTGATTAAAATCAGCTAATGCGACAGATCCTTAAAAAGATGAAGTTTCCTCAAATATATACAATAAGAGATACCCTTAAAGTGATTGATAATCAAGGACTATATAAAATACTTAGGAAAATAATCAAGAAGGCAAACCGAAATAAAGTATTTGAAGAAGGTACGATAGATGTAGTCGTTTATGATGCCTTGGCTTGCAACAGTAGTTGAATCAATCATTGTATGGCTAATAAAGTAACGCCAGTCATTCATGTGAAGGATAATAATATTACTAGCATTAAAGACATAAAAACTAAAGTTAATAAAAGTAATGTAAAAGAGATTTGGCAAGATGAGAAAAGAGACTGTGAAGTAAAAGCTTATGATGAGGCTTTTGAAATGGATGAAGTAGCTGAGCCACTTAGGTCTATAAAGTATAGCAAGAAGACTAAGCAAGGTAAATACTCACAAGTATTACTTGTCACTACTGATTTTAACATCCCATTTCAGATACTTTATAAAATGATGCACATGCGATGGGATATTGAAAATAGCTTATTTAATAAACTTAGAACTTATAGTGCTCTAGAACATTATTTTGTACATCATCCCAATGCAATAGAAGCTATTTTGTATTTAATGAGTATAGCCACTAACCTTGTACAACTATTTATTTTCAGAAGGATAAATGGAACTGATATAAAGCTATTAACACAAAAAAATAGTACGATTACTAGAGAAAGTGCTTTATCTAGCCAAATATAATAGGAACTACATTTTTGATATGACATAGGGCTAAGACCTAATTGAATAGGGTGGAGGAAATTGGGGTAAGGGGAAACTATACCCATTTATAAGGAAAAGTACACATTTCTTGATAAGATGAGAGGTAATTGATTGAAAATTCTTTAACTACAGTATAAGATTTAGGTAGAAGCGGAAGTGCTCCATACCTATACAGCCATAAAGAGCTTTAATATTATATGATGTATCTCACAAATATCTAGATGGAGGAATGAGATGGAAAATTTATTGGGTAAGTGGGGGCTTTTCCCCTGGTTTATTGAAGATGGAGAGAATAAAATTTATTATCAGGATTTAGACGCAATAAAAACTCTCTCTCCCTATTGTAAGGTTTTTTATTGTGAAGCTATTGAAAATGATTATATATGTTTAAAATATAATAGAAAAGTGTATAGAGTTAAATCAGACCTCTTTAACATTATTAATCCTCCTAAATTCATATTCGGGGAAGAAGCTCTTATTAAGAATAAACATCTATGTGGTTTTATAGAAGACATAGGATGGCATTATTTAAAACAAGAGGAGTTTTATAAGCTTAATGTAAATGGTAAAATAAAGAAAACAAGATATTTCAGTAGTGAATTAGAGAAAATATAACTTCGAAAAAGAGGAGGCTTTTAGGTGAGTATGAAATTTTATTATAAATTTCAGGGACTGAAGTCTTTTTTTTTGTAACGTATGTAACCCGATAGCTTTTTACCTCAAATCATCACTTTTATAGATTATTTATTTGATAATACTGATGGAGTTGGTTGTTATTAAATAGTAGATATCTCAATACACCTCAGGGGTACATTCTTCCATTAATGCCAAATAGTTTCCTCACTATGTCTAGGGGCACGTTGAGTTGGTATGTTTATTGTCCAAACTTCGTGAAGCAAAGCATCATGTAAATGTGACTCTTAATATGCATGAGCTTGATATTACATGGGTAGAGTGCAAGGCAGCTTTTGAAGAGATATAGGATTATGTGTTAAAGAAACATGGTTTACAGCTTACGAATCTCTATAGTGCGCAGGTGAAACGTAAATGTGGAATTGTTGAAAGGGAAAATTATAGTAAGTTAAGCCAGAGGATGTGAAACAATCCCAGTGTTCGTAAGATAAGGAGAAAGAGATTAGGGATGCGCTTAAGCATTTTGGGGTGGTGTAGACAAAGATTAGGAGAATAGCCGATATGGAGAATAAAGTAGAAGCATACAAAAAGCAATTTAAGCCAGAAACTGTAGAAATGATTGTCCGAATTTATTGGTGCTGGGAAAAGGGTGGCGCTAAGTTTAGCATGTTGGAGAACTATTACATGGCACATGCCAGATTTGACAAAGCGTTAATTGTGAATATCGGTGAAGTAATAGATGCTGAATTTTGCTTTTGTTGGCTGAAGTGGCTGACACCTAAGAAATTATTTGGCTTCCCCTATGGTTATAAATTCAAAAAGGGCAATATGTATCGTATTCTAGCTCGGGAATATATTTATAAAGAGAGTGACAAGTTTAAGGCATATTATATTGAACAAGTGCTGGAAGAGAATATTGAAGAACCACTTTTGGATGCAGTTCGTAGTTTTGAAGGAAAGTATGAAGACTCCATTACGGATATCACTGTCTTGGTTAAGAAAAGAATTTGTGGTTGGGCAATAAAGGGAGGTTATAGAATACCCAGTGCAACATTTATGGCCTATATCGATAATAAGTCCAACCAATTCAGCCAAACTTGTGGAAGACTTGCGTGGATTGAAAAAGATCGAAAGGCAAATATACGATTCAACTTTCATGATATGGGGATATATCATGTGAAAGTACGAAAAAGCAAGGAAAATGAGAATTCATTTTTGCTGGTAGATGTTGTTAAGAAAGTAAAAGATAATAGATTGGAAAGTGTAAAGGAGCGCTATTTAATACCAGTTGTTATAACGAATGAACTTGGAGAGTTTACACTTGACCGAAATTACAATCATTTTAGAGGGCAGTTGGATTATCTAGGTAATACGTGCTTTGTATATATGAATGTGGAAGAGGGAGAAACAACTGTAGGTGTGCAGTTGGAAGCTTTAAGACATATATTTGCCGATTTAAAAGAGTGGGATGAAAGCGTTAAAGAGTATGCTTCTTGTGAATTATTAGACCTTGCTGGTGATTGGAACGAAGAGGATGTAACGAAAGAGGCATTTGTCCAAAGGATTGGAGTGCCCGACATTATGATTGATATTGATGGATCAGTGGAAGTGATGTTTGGCAGTGATGGGATGTTTACGGACCATGGTACTATAATCCGTATTGATGAGAATGGTAATTTGTTAAATGCTGATATTGTTGGCTGATTACCATTTGATGTTGTATAAATGAAGTTGACACCTTATTCTGGTATAGTTAATTATATAATCAAGAGAATATTGAGGTGCTTTTAATGGCACAAAGAAGTCCTTTCGCAATGACACAGAAGAAATTTTGATACCTGATTTTTGGCGTGACTTATCACAAGAAACCTATGACAAAATTATTGAGCAAGCCGGAGGTGAACCCCAAGGATTACTAGGGCTATGTGCCAATTTTGATGGTATGCACGAATTTGATTATTACATTGCAATATCCACAAAAAATACGGAGGTAGAAGGATTAGATAGAATACAAATTCCTGAAGCAACATGGGCCATTTTCCAAGCAGAAGGTACGTTTATGGAGCTTATTAATCGCATATGGGAAGAATGGTTCCCATCTTCTGGTTATAGGCGTGCAGATAATTCTATACCCGATATTGAAGTGTATTTTGATTATGATTTACCGAAAGAAAACTATACCTATGAACTTTGGTATCCCGTTGTTAAAGAATAGCTTATAAGCAAAGTGTTTTTGCGTTATTTATGCAAAATATTCGACTTTAACTACTATCAAATAAATAAAACCCCTTACTTCTTTTCAGGCCTACTGAGAAGAAGTAAGGGGTTTTCGCACACACTTATTTTATGGAATAATTGAGGTTAACGGTAATAGTAGCTGTTTTGAACCTAGAGCTGGTGTTAAATGTTCCCCCATAGCTGAATTCTTCGGAGGCTGAATTTTGAGCTGTAATTTGAAAAACGCCTAAGTTTGCGCCGAGTAGTTCTCCTATTTTGGAGTTAGAGTTTTTAGCAATAATATCAACACGCTGCTTTGCATTTTCTGTAGCTTGCTGAATAAGCTCAAGCTTAAGTTCATCCAACTTAGTATAGTAATACTCAGGTGAACCAGATGTAAGTTCTACGCCTGATTCTATAAGTGCAGAGATATCTCTTGAAATCCTCTCCACTTTATTCACATCATTTGAAGTAATAGACACTTCTTGACTTAAACTGTAACCATTAGGAATATCACCAATATAATCACCATTCTCATTATATTGTGCAGTGGTATTTTGCATAATATTAACTGAAGAAAACACCATTTCCTCTTGGGTAATACCATTTTCAATTAAATAGTTTTTGATGAGATCAGCATCTTGTTTAATTGTATTATAAGCAATGGCAGTAGTATCACCACTAGTAGTGAAGCTCCCGCGCCAAACAATTAAATCGGACTCAAAGTTACAGTTGGCAGAGCCAGTAGCTGTAATACCAGAAGTATTTCTCGTTTTAGTAAAAGAAAGAAAGCTAAAAGAAAGTATAGCAGTACAAATAATGGCACAAAGGCCTAAAACAGATGCTATGATAATTCCTTTTGAAGTATTCATAATATTCTAATCTCCCCTTTCAAATTCAGCATATCACTTCAATTTATAAGATACAATAAAGGAAATATTAAGTTTTATTAACTAAAGGTCAAATTCCTGTACACGAAAACGTTCTACCTCTTCATTGTTATCTTGATTTGCAATGGGTTATTACAAGGCTTTTTTAGGAGAGCTCTTGGAATAACCTTTTTTAGAGCTCAAAAAGTAGAGAGATATTTTATATGAAGATTAATTATATTTAATATATTTTTTATATTGACAAAATTACCTTTAAGATTTAGTCTATACCTAGATATACGATATATCGTATTAGGAGGTATTGGCATGAGTATTAATAAGGAGTTATTAAAGGGCACCACCATGTTATTGATTTTGCAGCTCCTCAAGGAAGGCGATAAGTATGGCTATGAAATGACGAGAGAGCTAGAGACACGTTCAGATAGCCTATTTACCCTTAAAGAGGGCACCCTTTATCCTATTTTGCATGGCTTAGAAAGTGATGGGATGATAGAAGCTTATTGGGAGGATACAGAATTAGCAAGGAAACGTAAATATTATCGCATTACTAAAAAGGGACTTAAGCTATTAGATGAAAAGAAAGTGGAGTGGTTAGCTTATTCTAGAGGGGTAGGTAAAATAATTGGAGGGGGCAGTTATAGTGAACCGAGTTGTTGCTAATTTCTTAGAACATGTTTTAGAGCAAATCAAATATAAAAAGATTCATCCCTATATTAGACAAGAATTAGAGGATCATATTGAATCCTTAAAAGAAGCTTATGAGAAGGAAGGTCTTACAGAGGAGGCCGCTTATGAAAAAGCCATTACACAAATGGGGGATGCCACAATTGTTGGTAAGGAGCTTCATGAAAAGCATAAACCAAGATGCGAATGGTCCTTGCTTATCCTTTTTAGTTTACTAATAGGAATCGGTCTTTTTGCCTTAGCAAGGATGGCCCCATATTATACAGATGAATATAGAAATCAGGATTTTATAAAGCAACTTTTATTTGTAGGAATGGGTAGTGTTGTATTTAGTATTTTTTATTTCTGTGATTATAAGAGATTGGAGAGAAGTTCTTTACTTTTATATGGCCTAGGCGTAGCCCTTATGGTTAGTACGATTAATTGGGGGTTAAGTATTAATGGGAAGACTCAGTTTTTAAGAATAGCTTTTATAATGTTTTATACTACAAGTTTAAGTATGCCTTTGTTAGTCATAGGTTACATAGGTTTAGTTAGAAGGTGGGCATACCCTAAGCTTAAGAATTTTTTAGCTTTAGGGGCAGTAGGGATGATTTCATCTTTGATGATGGTACAGATATCTAATATACCTACAGGTATAGGTATAGGGGCAATATTTACGATTGTCCTTACGCTCTATATTTTAGGAAATGAATATGTGGGAAATAAGATGAGGACACTAGTTTACACGTATAGTGCATTAGGTGTAGGGGGGATACTCATGTTATTCATGCTATGGAGGGGGACTTTTCTAAAGGAGTATCAAGTAGCTCGTCTCAATGGTTTTTTACATCCAGAAGAGGATCCAAGGGGAATGGGCTATCTTTACAATCTCCTAAAAAGCATTAGGGAGGATGCTCATTTAATTGGAAAAACGGACTACTTCAAAGAAATACTTCCAGATCGTTGTACAGGAGCCTTGTCATCAGATATGACGTTTACCTTTATAGTAGGAAATATGGGCTGGATAATGGGTGGTCTAGTAATACTCTTTCTCCTTTTAGCCATTATAAGGTTATTTAGGGCAGCTAGTAGAGTACAAGATAACTATGGGAGGATACTTGCTTTAAGTATTGCTTGTATTTTTACAGTGCAGTTTGTTTTTAACATGGGTATGAATTTAGGTTATATGCCTATTATGAGTAGCAGTCTTCCCTTTATATCCTATGGAGGAAGTAGATTGATTACAAACATGGGACTACTAGGCTTATTTATGGGTATTTATAGAAAGAAGGACCTTGTACTTGTAATGCCTCAAGGTGTAGATAAAGAGGGAACATTATTTAGCAAATTATTAGGTTAAGTAGTGATAAATAAAACATAAGCTATTTGCCTTGACTATGGTAGTAATGGAACTACCATGAGGGCTATTGGCAGATAGCCTAGTTACTCTAAAAGAAGGGACTCTTTATCCTCTTTTGCATGGCTTAGAAAGTGATGGGATGATAGAAGC
>JAEYNQ010000143.1 GCA_023412455.1 Bacillota bacterium | reverse complement strand
AATAAGCTCCATACCTGTATCGCGCCTAATGGCGTAGGCTCCATGCTTCGTACTAAGATTAATGTCAATCTGGGTATCTCCGGTGACTGCAAAGACTATGACATTGAAATGCAGAAGGTTATGGCTGCCGTAAATATGGGAGCCGAGGCTATTATGGATCTTTCTTCTCATGGCAATACCCAACCTTTTCGCAGAAAGCTCATAAGCCAGTGTCCTGCTATGATTGGCACGGTTCCGGTTTACGATAGCGTTATTCATTACCAGCGAGATTTAGTAGCTCTTACGGCAAAGGATTTTATTGATGTAGTCCGCCTACATGCGGAGGATGGAGTGGATTTTGTTACACTCCATTGCGGTATTACCCGCAAGACTATTGAGCAGATTAAGAAGCATAAGCGAAAAATGAACATTGTGTCCCGTGGCGGTTCTCTCATCTTTGCATGGATGAGTATGACGGGCCAAGAAAATCCCTTCTATGCGTATTATGATGAGATACTTGATATTTGCCGAGAATATGATGTGACCATCTCCCTCGGTGATGCTTGCCGTCCTGGCTGCCTTGCCGACGGTAGCGATGTATGCCAAATCGAAGAGCTTGTTCGCCTGGGAGAACTGACCAAGCGTGCATGGGAAAAGGATGTTCAGGTGATGGTAGAAGGTCCTGGACATATGCCCATGGATCAGATTGAAGCCAATATGAAAATGCAGCAGACTATTTGTATGGGTGCGCCTTTCTATGTTCTTGGGCCTATTGTTACTGACATTGCACCCGGATATGACCATATCACTTCTAGTATTGGTGGTGCAATAGCAGCTTCTGCAGGTGCTGCTTTCCTTTGTTATGTTACCCCAGCAGAGCATCTTGCACTACCTAATGTAGATGACGTCAAGCAAGGAATTATGGCAGCAAGAATTGCAGCACATGCAGCCGATATTGCAAAGAAGATCCCCCATGCAAGAGATATGGACGATGCTATGGCGGATGCAAGGCGTACATTCGATTGGGAGAAGCAGTGGGAATACTCTATTGATCCCCAGACTGCCAAACATATTCGTGAGAGCAGAGCACCAGAGCACCAAGATAGCTGTTCCATGTGCGGTAAGTTCTGTGCCGTTAGAAGCATGAATAAGGCTCTGGGCGGTGAGTATATCGATATTCTTTAAAATAAAAGTCCTCCTAAGAAAGTTTTTTCACTTTCTTAAGGGGACTTTATCTTGTTGTAAATTTGTCTATTAGGACTTTTTTATTGTCTTAGTTTTGTTCAAATACTTCATCAATATGGGCTTTACTCATCTGTGTACTGAGTAAGCTTACCACAGGCACAGCGATACAAGAGGCGATCATAGCAAAGCTAGATACGAGAGGCATATTAATACTTAACAGCCCCATTTTTTCCAGAATAAGATAAAGCACAATAACACCACCGCCTACTACAAAACCTGCCCAAGCTCCTAGCTTAGTTGTTTTTTTCCACCAGAGCCCAAACATATAAGGCCCTAGGAACATACCTGCTATAAGCCCCCAAGATAAGGACATGAGATAAACAATGGTATTGTTTTGGAACACTGCCATAATGTAAGAAAGTGCTACAAATAGGACACAGAAGCCTCTCATAGTTAGCATCATTTTCTTCTCAGAAATTTGTGGTGCAATAAAGCCTTTAATAAAGTCAATGGAGATAGTAGAACTAGAAATCAGTACTAGGGAAGCTAATGTGGACATGGATGCTGATAAGATGAGTACAATAATAATGCCCATGAGTGCTCCTGGCAAAGCTTTTTCTAACATAACTGGGATAATCATATCAGGATTACCATTAGGGATAATCGATTCACCATTTTGGATAAAGAATAGTCTTCCTAAGCTACCTGAAAAATAAGCACTTACACCAATTATTAAAGCAAATACAGTAGAAATAATAGTCCCCTTTTTAATAGCTGCTTCATCCTTAATAGCATAGTATTTGTGAATCATCTGTGGCAGTCCCCATACACCAAAGCTGGTTAAAAAAACGAGTCCAAATAAGTCAACAGTCTTTTGACCATTACTAAAAGGCTGAATCAATGTAGGATCTAATTCCTCAAGTCTTTTAATCCCTTCCATTACACCACCTACTGCAGGATTACTCACTACAAAGTATACCATAAGAATACAACCTACTATCATAATCACACCTTGGATCAAGTCATTGATAGCCGTTGCAACATAACCTCCTAATATGAGGTAAACAGCTGTTAAAAGTGCCATACAGAAAATAGCCGTATTAAAACTAATGCCAAATGAACTTTCGAAGATATAACCTAAGCCTTTATACACAGAAGCTGTATAAGGTACTAAAAATACAAAGATAACAATAGCTGCCATGAATTTCATGTTTTTACTTTGATAACGTTTTTCAAAGAACTCTGGCATCGTACGTGCATCTAACCTGTGGGTCATCTCTCGTGTCTTCTTTGCTAAAACCTTCCAAGCTAACCAACACCCAAAAACAGCATTTCCTATCCCTATCCATGAAGTAGATATCCCATAATTCCAGCCAAAACCACCTGCATACCCAATAAAAATAACGGCAGAAAAATAAGAGGTCCCATAAGCAAAGGCAGTAATCCAACCTCCCATATTCCTTCCACCTAAAAAGAAATCTGTTGAATTCTTTACTTTTGTCTTACTGTAAATACCTACACCTACCATAATTGCAATAAATGCTATCAGAAAAGCTAACTTCATCCCCATTTTCTTTCATCTCCTCCTTTTTATTAACCCTTAAATACTTAGTGCTTACCTTTAAATTTGGACAAATAAAAAACTCTCCTCCTTATGTAAAGGACGAGAGCAAGTTCCCGTGGTACCACCTTTGTTTGCCACTTTCTCGCGAAAGTAACCTCTTTAAGTCTATCAAAGCATCTACTGCCTTGCTAAACTCTAGCACCATAACGTGTGCCACCCGTTTGCCTCTACTTGCCAAAAGCTTTTGAGACAACACTCCAAGATGTATTCAAATGAAAGGCTTTTATCCCTTGCACCCACCGGGAATTCTCTAAAAAAGTCTTTTCATTTTACTTTTTCTCTTCATCGCTTTAAAGTGTTATTATTAATCACATTCTAAAGCAAGCCAAGCTATAGTGTCAAGTATATTTTTAATTTAATATACTATTTAAACATCCTACGCTACTCACCTTCTATCAATAAGGTCTTTATTCTTTATATGAAACCAAAGAATAATACTGCCTATTAATAGGACAGCTGTACATACGATACTACCTTCTAACCCAAATAAACCACCTGCTATCAATACATCTTGTTCTTGCAATTTGAGTTCTAGGATACTCCCTCCTCCTATTCGATGCCCACTTACTGGCAGTCCTAATAGATTCCCTTGAGCAAAGTTCCAGGCACTATGAAAACCGCAGGCTCCCCACAGATTCCCTTCCTTAAGATAATAAAAAGCAAAAAATAAACCTGCTAAAATAATATTTATAAAACTTAAAGGAGTGATCCCATTGTTGGATAAATGTAACCACGCAAAATAAGTAGAAGATATAATAAGTGCTAAACTTATGTTGCTTTTCCCCCTGAGATCATTAAACATATAGCCTCTCATGATAAGCTCTTCAGAAGCGCCTTGCATGGCCCAAGCTAAAATGGCCAGTATAAATGGAAATAAATCTAACTTGCTTATTCCGTAGCCTTTTATTTGACCATACCCTAGTCCCACTACTCCAAAGGCAACCATTAGTAATAACCCCATTCCTATAAGCCAACCTCGCAAATAAGTCCCCATAAAACCCTTTATAGGCGCTAATCCTAGACTAGTTAGTCCTCTTTTCTCCTTTTCCCAAAGTATAAAAACAGCTATCCCTATAACCAAGGTAGAATTAATAAAAAGCTGCAATGGCCTATCCCATACCCCTTGGCCTTTTTGCCAATTTGTTAATTTATCAATCATTTCTGTAGAAAATTCTCCTATAAAATTGCCAAATAATAGGACTATCAGTGGAAAAAGTAGTACAAACAAAAAATGTCTTATACTTATGGATTTTTTATGACCTGCACCTGTTTTCATCATTTCCTCCTAAAATGTGGCGAAAAACACTTTCCCAACCTATAAAATAGCGTGTACCTCTAAGTCTTGCCTAGTAGCTACACTCTCATACCTTCTCTTTACTCCATAGGTGTTGTATCCTCTTGTATGAATTCTTCCTTCTTCTCTTCCACGGGTAGAGGCTCTGGTTTTTCATAAATAGCTATAAAAGGATATTTATTGGTTTTATCATACGTAACTTGATAACCAAAAGTTTCTGCTATAAAACGAACAGGGTAAAGGGCTCTCTCATTATATACTGTAGGTGCTTGAACTAGCTTCTGCTCTTCTCCATTAACTAATGCTTCTTTTTTACCTAAGAATAAGGTGATAGAAGCATCTTCTTTCGTTAGTGTAGCTGCTTTCTTAGCATTATCCCACGCCACAGTAGCACCTAGTGCTTCCGCAAAAGCCCTTACTTCTACTAAGGTAGTTCCTTCCTTTATGAGACAATCTAAGTAAACAACCCTATCCTCCTCTATAAGAAACATATATGTAGCAATAGGACAGCCTGGTTCATGGCGCTCCTCTTTTGGTAAAGTACGATCGGCTAACTCACAATTACAAATACTGGCTTGCAAGGTTGTTGCAAAAAACATAAAAACGACTAAACTTACTAAGCTCTTTCTTTTCATGATTCTTCCTCCCTTATAATACATCATAATACATCCTTGTTTAGATAGAGACCTTTATCCTAGCTTTTACTTATTATATTATCTGGAATATTTCCTCTAACTTCTCATCTTCAAAATAATTCATCTAATTATTTCCATCTTACCATTTCTACTTGATTTTTTGTAGTGGTCTCTTAAACTCTAAGCTCTTTATTTCCCTTAAGAGATAAAAAAGACCTAACCTAGCCTATAAGGGGCTGGTAAGGTCTAACTATTTTCTAATTCTCTATAGACTCTCTATCTACCCTAGTGTATCTCCTAGATAAGATAAAAGGATTTGCCCTTTCCCCTCTACTTGGTAGGTCTCCTCCCCTGCTGGCAGGAATAGCATCTCTCCTTTAACCCCTTCAAGAACTGCTTTACCTAAAGTCACTTTTACATTACCTTCAAGTATGAGAAGGGCTTGAAATGAAGTATTCTCTATCTTAAGTTGGGCACTTGTCTCTATTTCTAAAAGGTCTACACTAAAATATTTACAGCTTGCTAATTGGCCTCTCTTATAGTCTCCCATCTCCTGCATTGTATACTGAACAGGACTCTGGGTGGCTTTCCTTAAACAAGTGACTTCTGTGGCTTGTTTAATATGTAAGTCTCTAGGTTTACCATCTGCCCCGACTCGCCCATAATCATATACGCGGTAAGTTACATTAGAGCTTTGTTGTACTTCTGCTATCATTAGCCCTTTACCAATGGCATGCATAGTTCCTGGTTCAATAAAGAAGACATCCCCTTTTTTAACTTCTACATAGTTAAGTACTTCAGTTAAAGTATTAGATGTAATAGAGTTGATAAACTCTTCTTTCGTAATATCTCTTTTAAAACCATAGACAAGCTGTGCATCTGGCTCAGCCTCTAGAACATACCACATCTCGGTTTTACCTAAATCTTCTTCATGGGCTATAGCATAAGCATCATCAGGATGAACTTGTACCGAAAGATTATCTCTTGCATCAATAAGTTTAATTAAGATAGGTAGTTCATCTTTCTGGGGCACGTTAGTCCCTAACAGATTGTGCTCTGCATTCTTTAAATATTCTTTTAGAGTGATCCCTTCTTCTCCTATATCCTTTAATGTACAAGGGCCATCTTTATGGGTAGAGAGCTCCCAACTTTCAGCTGTTCGCTCCAGATCATTCTTCTTTCCATAAAGTTCTTTGAGTTTATTACCACCCCAAATATAATCTTTAAAGGCTGGATTTAACTTTAACATCCTTTCCCCTCCTAAATCACATTCCTTTTTGCTAGTTCTCTTAATAACTAAAGAGTGACCTCAAGAGGCCACTCTTTAGCTTAAAGGTAAAATCCTTACTTAAATATGAAGTAGTTTCTTTATCTCACTTACAAAGGCTCCAAGTTTATCTTCAGCATCTTGTGCTGTTTTGCCTACTACAGAAGCATAAATCTTGATTTTAGGCTCTGTTCCTGATGGTCTTACTACAAACCAACTACCATCTTCTAAAATAAACTTAATAACATTAGATGTTGGTAAATTAATACTCTCAATGCTATTTTCTAATCGATTATAACGTTGTGAAAGCTTATAATCTTCTACAATAGTAATCTTCACGTCTCCTACCTGTGTAGGTGTTTCTTCCCTAAGGGTAGCAATCATGCTAGCAATTTTTTCTTGGCCATCCTTACCTTGCATCTCAATAGAAAGTAAGTTTTCTTTATAATAACCATGTTTTTCAAAGAGGTCATGAAGTGCTTGCGCCAGGTTTTTACCTTTTGTCTTGTAATAAAGGGCCATCTCTGCAATGAGCACTGCTGCAATAACCGCATCCTTGTCTCTTACAAAATCTCCTGATAAATAACCATAGCTTTCTTCAAAGCCCAATACAAAATGATTAGAACCTGTTTCATTAAATTGCTCAATCTTTTCACCAATGTATTTAAAGCCTGTCAGTACATTCATAAGTTGGACCCCATAGCTTGTAGCTACTGCTTGTGCCATTTCTGTGGTTACAATGGTTTTAATAATGGTATCTTTAGCTGTTAAAATGCCTTCTCCAAGTCTAGCATTCAACATATAGTCGGTTAATAATACCCCTATCTGATTTCCTGTCAGAACCTTGTACTCCCCATTCTCTTCTTTTACAATAACACCTATTCGATCACAGTCAGGGTCTGTTCCAAAGATAAGGTCTGGCCCTATTTCTTTAGCCATTTCTACTGCAATATTAAATACTTGTGGATTTTCAGGATTAGGATAAGGTGCTGTTGGGAAATTACCGTTAGGAAGCTCTTGCTCTTTAACAATGTGTACGTTGGTATAGCCTAGGTTTTTAAGCATGGTACGAACAGGAATATTCCCACTACCATGGATTGGTGTATAAATAATGTTAAGCTCAGAAGCATGTTCCTTTACAAGGTCTTTACGAATAACAAGACGAGCTACTTTTTCATAGTAAGCTTGATCCACTTCTTCTCCCATATAGGTCAATAAGCCCTTTTCTTCTGCTTCACTTAGCTCAATCATCTTAATATCTTTAAAAATATCTGTTTGGTTAATGTACTCTAAGGTCGCTTCAGCTGCCACGTCTGTCAGCTGCCCTCCATCACTTCCATATACTTTATATCCATTATACTCTTTAGGATTATGAGAAGCTGTAATAACAATTCCTGAGGACGCTCCTAGGTGTCTTACAGCAAAAGAAAGCATAGGAGTGGGGCGAAGGCTTTCATAAAGGTAAACCTTTACACCATTAGCAGTTAAGACTTTAGCTGCTGTTTCAGCAAATGAATCAGAAAAATTACGTGAGTCATAAGCTATACAGGTACTTGGGTTCTCAAAAGAAGCCACTAAGTATTTAGCAAGTCCTTGGGTTGCCTTTGCTACTGTATATATATTCATACGGTTGGTGCCTGCAGCAATCTTTCCTCTGAGGCCTCCTGTACCAAATTCTAAGTTTTTATAAAATCTGTCTTCTATTTCTTTTTCATCTGTTAACTGTAATAGTTCATTTTTAGTTGCGGCATCTATCTTATCATTCTCTAACCACATTTTATATACTTCTTTATAACTCATGAATAGACCTCCCTATGTTTAGACAACATTAATAACGCATTTATTTTATCATTAAATGCGTTACTATGCCACACTTATGTCTATTATTCCGTAAATATTATGCTATTTGATTAATTTTTACTTATTTGAATGAATTTTGATGATTATTTTTCATCCATTTCTTCCATAGCTGTTTCAAGAGAACGACTTTTTATAAATGCCATAATGGAATCACATTGCGTTTGTATATGCTTAGCAGCAATTTTTGATGCTCTAATTTCATCTTTTGCTTTAAGTGCTTCTAAAATCTCTAGATGCTCCTCATGAACCGCTTTGTTATCCTCCGCATTCTTAAGATAGGTAATACGATAACGATTCACCTGCTCTCTTACATTATTAAAGAGTTGAATAAGCTTATCATTGTCTGTCGCATTAAAGATGGTCTCATGGAATTCTACATCCTTTTGTACCATGGTTTCAATATCATTTTCTCGCACTGCATAAGCATATTCTGTAATAGCTAATTGTAATTTAAGAAATGCACGATCATCCATCTTCTTACAGGCTAATTTTGCTGCTAATGCTTCAAGAGCTCCTCTGACTTCTAGTACATCTTGTATGTCTTTCTCTGTAAATTGTGCTACTTGAGCACCCTTTCGGGGTACCATGACAACAAGCCCTTCTAACTCCAGTTTTCTTATGGCTTCTCTTATAGGTGTACGACTTACTCCTAGCTTTTCTCCTAGCTGGGTTTCCATTAGCCTTGTCCCAGGCTCTAATTCACCTCTTAATATAGCCTTTCGAAGGGTTTGAAAAACAATATCCCTAAGTGGTAAATATTCATTAATCTTCATGCTATCTGTCATTTCCATCTCTCTTACTCCCCTTTCTTGCTATCCTATTTTTCTTAGTTGTACTCTTTATAGGAATTCTTTGAATAGGTACTTGTAACATATACCTCCCTATAATTGCATTTCATTTTAAAGTAATTAGCCACCTTTATAGCTTGGTCTTTTGTCTCAAAAATTCCAAATACCGCTGAACCACTCCCACTCATCATGGCTCCTAGAGCCCCTTCCTCCATAAGCCTAGCTTTTATTTCTCCAATAACAGGATGCATGGGAATAGTTACTGTTTCAAGGACATTAACCATCTTGCTAGCAATAGCTTTAATATTTCCTTCCTCTATGTCCTTAATCATTTGTGGTGTGTCCGGGTGCTCCTTTAACTTGCTTAACTCTAGGTTCTTATACACGGTTACTGTGGATACACTAAAGGGAGGCTTTACAATAATTAGATAGGCTGGAGGCATGGGTGTAAGAGGCGTAAGCACTTCTCCAATTCCTTCTGCCAAAACTGTCCCCTTTAATATGCAGAAGGGTACATCTGCACCAAGCTTTAATCCCATCTCCATTAATCTTTCTTTAGAAAGTTTGGTTGCATACAATTTATTTAGTCCAACCAAGGTAGTGGCTGCATCTGTACTTCCTCCGGCCAAGCCTGCTCCTACTGGGATGCGTTTAGTAATCTCAATAGCTACACCACCTTGTATGCCTGTTTCTTCAAAAAAGAGTTGAGCTGCACGATAAGCAATGTTTTTTTCATTCGTTGGGAGCCATGCATAATTGGAGGATAATCTTATGCCACTAGACTTAATTTTTCGAATATATAGGGTATCATATAAGCTAATAGACTGCATAATCATTTGAAGGTCATGATAGCCATTTTCTCTTTTCCCCACCACGTCTAGTGTCAAGTTAATTTTGGCTCTTCCTTTTAGTATAATTGAATTCATACTTTTCTCCCTTAACTTTGCTAATATTTATTTCATTATAAGCTTGTGTAAATCATAAAGTCAACCCACCTGTACTTGATGTATACAAAATGCAAATCAAACAATGTATTTTTAATAAAAAAAGAGCGACTGTAGTCACTCTCTACTTACTAGGATTCAATTTTTTTAAAATAATAAGCTTCTGGCCAATATGTAATACGTCAGGTGTATCAATGCCATTAACTTCTTGAATGTCTTTAACAGTTGTATTAAATCGTTTAGCTAAACTCCAAAGGGTATCTCCTTTTTTTACTTGATATACCGTCATACTAGGATAGTTCCCCAACTCTTCTTTACTCATGTCTTCCAGTCCAATATCCTCCAGAAGATTAAGGTTTTTCATAGTATAGACCTCTGCCATACAATCCAAATTATACTCAACAACAACCTCTTTTTTATTTTGAGCATATACCTTTACATCATTGGCATTAACACGAGGCATAATCAATGACTTATTGGTAATTCCTTTTACCTCTAGGTCTTGTGAGAAAGGAATCATGTTAACGGCTGTATCAATGATGTTTCCTACCTCATTAGCCGTATAAATCGTCTTTACCTCTAAAACACCCTTAAGTGTTAGCTTGTCATCTCCCACTACCTTCTCTTCAATAGTAGGCTTAACTAAAACACAGAAGATCTGATTATTTTCAGGTGTAAGATTCTCAATCGTAATGGCTTCTTTTTTAGGAATACTCATCTCCATTCGATCTTGAAGATTCATGTAATCCAGCTGTTTATCCTTACTGGTCATCTTTTTTCCTGGGCAATGAACATCAGAAATAATCGTTTGTGTATTCTTATTTAGCTTGTAATACTTGGCACATATAATAAATTCGCACTCCATCACCCGGTCTTCACCGTCATAGTCAGGTGCTACTTTCATGTAAGAAGGGGTAACTTGAAGGTTACAGTCCCAAAACATTTCTCCCTCATCTTTTGGCGTACTAATACTCCCTTGAAAAGGAACGCGATTGGTTATAACCTCTACAGCATCCTCATCACCATCAGCTTTATACAGCGTTGCTACATCTAACATCCCATTATAAAGAATTTCTGTTTCTGTCCGCCTAATTTGTTCCTCAATAATCTGAATACTTGATTTAAGAATTTCATTAATGCAAGGTTTGGTTTGAGGAACTATTAAATCCTCTTTTACAATCATTTTGTCTTCTTTTACATCGGAAGGTATTGTAATCTCAATAACTTGCTCTTGGGTTTGAATAGGTGTTTCTGTCTTAATCCCTGTGATAACCATGGTTTCTTTGCTATTGGTAGCTGCAACACAGATTTGAATAATGGCTTTTACATTCAGTTTTCTCTCATTTAGAATGTTATAGCTCATGTGCTCAATATTGTATTCGAAGTCAACTTTTTGGTCTTTAGTCACACCATCTAGCACAACAAAATCCTCTACAGGAATATTGCCTTTCATGGTGTAGACACATCTTGGTTTATTTTCGTTTACATAGAGTACACATACCTCAATATTCCCTCTATACATTATTCTATCATCACTTACGTCTAATTGATCTACTGTCATCTTGCCGTCTAATTGAAGTACCTTTTGCATGTCAGGTTTTCCATCTGGTACGATCAGGTCTCGTTCTTTTATGACTTGAACGACTTCTTTTTTTGTCATTTCATCTAGCGTAATTGGCTTCTTTATGAGTTCTAATGACATTTGACTTTCCCCTCCTATAGCATTTATATATACAAATGTATGTATACATAGTTAATAAGATGCTCTTTTCTTCAAAATTGGACTAACTATCTCTAGTCTTATATATATTCAGACCTTCTTCGTAATATGCCTAAACAGGTATTGTATTTACTATATAGTCTTGGATTTTTTTCTCAAACTCTTTTTTACTGTCTTTAAAGAGTGGTTTATTAAGTTCTCTCTCTATTTCTTCTTGCGTCAGTTCTTCAAAACTTAACTTTTTATCCTCTTCTTGTTTTGGGGTACTGTTCTCTACAACAGGACCTCCTCGCCTACATTTGCCTACAATTTCATATCCCCCTAGCCCATTAAATTTAGTAATGGTATTCTCCAGTGCTTCCTCTATAGGTAAAACTTGATAAAATGGGCAATGGGCTACTTTCTCTACAATAAATACAGGGTCTAATGCATGGATAAGAACACGATTAGGTGAAGCTGCAAAATCAGCTCCTGCAGCTAAGATGCTCTCAAAAAATGACTGGCAAGCTCCAGCAAAAATAACAAGGTCCGGTCTATAGGCCCTGGCTCTCTTAACAGCTTCCACAAAATAAATTGAATTTCTGTATTCGTTTATATCCATTAGATTCTTACATTGCTTATTAAGGGAATCATGGCCTGTTAACACTAAAATATCTGGCGAATATTTTTCTAATAAGTAGCGAATCTTTTTAGGCTGTTCTGCTTCATGTATATGCTCTCCAATAACAGGGATATCTAAGCTATGATAGTATTTTAGACAAAGATTTAGGTAAAAAGCATCCCCATCTACATGAAGGACTGTACCTGTTTTTTCAAGACGTGGATTTTTGCCTTTTTTAAGAACTTGTCTCTGCTCCATAATTCGTTCCACTACCTGCTGTACTTTCGCCATCACACTACTCTCCTCGCTAGTAAAACGCATGCCATCAGCAAGCTCTAGATCAGCAATAGGCGCATCTGCTTCTATTCTATAAGAGATTCCTTTTAACCTAGCCACTTGATTAGGAATAATGTACGTGATACGAAATAATATATCTCTATTATAAGATTTGCGAACAACATAATCTCCCACACTAAACATAGGTCAACACCCTCCTGGGCTCATTTATTACTATATTTATTAAACTTTAAGCAGTCTTATTCTTGTTTTCGATGAAATTCCATAATAAAAGAGGCTTCTTCTCTACACCTCCCTGTTATATCCGTTCCTACAGAACTTGCCTATAGGGAACCTCCAAACACTGGAGAGGTATTAAAGTTGCCTCTATCTTTATTAATCTATTAAACTTACTTATTGGGGTGTAAGGACATATAAAAAGCTATTTTGTGTCCCTGTACTATCTAGTAAAATATTAGCTGTATGATTTTGATAACCACCCTTCTTAAGAGTAATGGCATAGTCACCTAGTGGAAGCGTCAATCTTATGGGAGTTTGCCCCTTGTAGGTATCTCCTACATAAACAGCTGCATCTGCTGGATCACTAGAAACTGTAATGGTATATTGGGTGTTGGAAGAGTTGACATCATCTACACCTTGAAGAGGTGGAGCTTCTTCTTTCTTTTCTTCTTCCAAGTTTACTTTTAGATCATGGTTATCTTCTGTAAATTCTAGCTCTTGCTCCCAAGGTTTATAACCTTCTGCTGTAATAGATATTTTGTGTTTTCCTTGTTCTACAGAAATAGCTTCTCCTTTTTGGAAAATCTTGTCCTCAATACGTACGGTATACTCTGCCTCTTTATTGGTTACCGTTAACCTTAAGTTACTCATTGCTTTAGAGGTTCCTTCAAGGTCAATACTTGCTTTTTCCCCTGCTTCAATAGTAATATCCTTTACGACTTTTTCATACCCCTTCATGGTTATGATGATTTTATGCTTACCTGGTTCTATACTAATAGGTCCTGTTACTTCCTTAAGAGGTATCATTCGTGTCCTATCGATTTCTAGCAACCCATCAGCAATAGGTAAATTCTTGATTTCTATACTTGCTGCACTCTTTAATATGCGAATACACCAAATGTTATCTTCCACACCTACTACCTTTACCACATCATGTTCTGTAATAAAATAAGGATTTAAAGCCACCTCATCTTCTCCCATAACGAGCGTATCACTGGTGAAATGATATTGTTTAGTGTTAATCGTGATCTTATTATCTGAAGTATTTACAAGAAGTCCACTTATATTATTCCTTTCCCACGCTCTATTGGTCAAGCTTATAGAAAGAATACTTTCCTTTTCTGGCTGATAAACAATCTCTACAATAGCTCCTCTCTTGATTTTTCCAATAGGAATAGCGCCCCCATAACTATCCGTTATTTTTGTTGCTAGGGAGAGCTCTCTCTGAAACTCCTGTTTCTTTTCAATATCAAAAGCTATTAATTCTTTTTCATTAATGGATTCAACTAAGGCTAATATAGTAGAACTATACTGAACATTGGGACTTTCTTTTTGATTTGTATTACCCACTTTTACATTTGTTTCAATCGTATCTTGATTTATAAAATATTTAATGCCCATAAACATGGCAATCATTAATACGCTAAGTCCAATTATAGCTGTTATAATCATGCTGGTTACAAATGACTTATTGTTTCCTCTCACCCTATCCCTCCTCTAAAATAACTTGCCTACAGTTTTATTTTAAACACTTGACTTAAAATGTCAATAAACTTCACAAATACTAAAGGGCCAGGCTAACTTTTTCAAGTTTTCCTGACCCATGATCTACCACGATTGTATCCTATTAACCGCCTTTATTTGATTATCTTTATAAAGCATCATATTTTGCCATTTTTGCTCAAACATGCTATAGTTCCATCTTCTTCTAGAGTTAATATAACTACTACAAATACTATTATATTTTTCTGGATAAATAAGCATTGCCTTTAAAATACGAAAATCTTCTTTAGACAGAGGGTTATACTGATCATAGGTTCGAATAAGATTGTAAAGTATCTCAATATCCCAATTATTTTTTTGCATAATACGTCCCAAAATATTAGCTAGATCCACCATTTGGATATCATAATTGCAATGATCCAAGTTGCTTATTATATAAATGTCTTCTGCTGTCTTATTAACAGTATGATAGGTATAGTCCCTATGGGCTACTGTCCTTTTCTCTTTAACTTTTTGGTTAAGCCTTTCTCCTAAATTTTGGTCCATTCCTGCTAAAGCTAATTGCTCAAGAGCCATGTACTCATCACTATGCTTTAAAAAAAGAATTTCAAAAAGTGATTTCTGTTTCATCTCAGAAATGTTCTTTTTGAGTTTTATATTCTGTGAGGCTCTCTTCATATAAAGCTCGTAGAGATTCCTGAAATGCATAGTATCAACGTCTCTTACTTTGCTCTCTATAAAAGTAGCCGCTTTGTGGAAGTTAGCCAATATCCAAATCGTATGTATAAGGTCTTTCTCATCTTGAAAATCCGTTTCATCACATTCTGTATACTTTTGTAAAACATATGTCTGTTCGCCTTGCAAAGCAAAAGGAGCCTTTTTTCGTGTGGTCACAATTTTGTTTATATTTTCAAACCCATGCTGTGAAAGCTGGGTATCTACTTCGTAATCAAAATAAATCTGCTCTTTAGATAGATCTATTTTTCTAAGTAAAAAAGAGCCTCTATTCGTTTCTAAGTAATAGTTGCTTCTTATATATTGGTATTTCTTAATAGTCAAATCATACTGTGCTATTAACTCCCTATTTAAAGCCCTCACCTTTGCACCCCTTTTCATGCAATCCTTCTCATCACCTACATTTAGTTCATTCTCGTCTTTTTATTTATATGATATATGTCAAAAAAAAATATCTATTTTGTATTTAATTTTTATTTATTTACCAATACTTTATACTTTGCTCTAGTAGCAGCTATGGTATAATAATTATATTGTGTAAAAATATTTATTGTGAGGTGATTCCAATGCAGCGTAAAGGCTGGCTAGTTCCTATTTTGGTTTTTTTCATTTCTATTATCTGCTTACTATTTTACCAAAGAAATAATGTGACGGACTCTCTTGCAACAACTACTAACCTTCCTCCTATCCTTTGGTCTAAGTCCATAGCAGATATTACGCAATTAGCTTATTCTGAGTTTGGTTCAACTCTTGAAGCTATAAAAACAGAAGAAGGTTGGAGCCTTACAACTCCTATCACCACTTCTGCTGACTCTCTATATATTTATAATATTTTAGCTTACTTTTGTGAGCCCAAATTTACAGAAGTTATAGATTTTACAGATCATCATTTGCTTGATTATGGTATTGATTCTTCTTCACCCACCCTTACCCTTTATGATGGTGATAACACCTATCGTCTAATAAGGGGATATAGCTTAGATGAAGAACACTATTATGTCTATTCTCCTGATTCCAATATGGTCTATAGTATGGAAAAAAGTAGTTTTGATAGCCTTCAGATAAGCCTCAATACCTGGCGCAATAAGCAATTACTTTCTTTCAAAAAGCAGGAGATCCAAGAGGTTGTTGTTGAATTTAACGAAAGTACCTATGTCATAAAACCTCATTTTGAAAATGGGGTTCTTACTTTTAAGAGTGACACTCTTTCCAATTCTTTAGTTTCTTCATTTATTAATTTCCTTGAAGGTACTACTATCAAAGACTTTATAACAGATGCCATAACACCTACTCTGGCAGAAAACTATGGTATTACACGTTCTACTACCACCATCACCATTACTTTGGTAAATGGCAAACAGACGACCCTTACCTTTGGGAATATTTTAGAGGATGAACACATTTGTTACGTTCATGTTCATAATAGCTCTTCTATTGTAAGTATTCCTTACTTTAATCTCGAAGACTTTGTAAAGAAAACACCTTGAAAAGAGGTCGCTTGAGGTATTCCCCAGAGAGAAAGGTAACTCTTCCAGACTGCTTATCTCCGTTACGCTGGAAAACGCTCCACTACGAAGGCAGCTTCCAGAGTTACCCTTCCCTCTGCTAAGCCATGGATTGATATTAATTTTCTGGGTCTAAAATAGCTTGAATAAATTCTTCAATATATTGTGAAACGACATCATAATTTGTTTTGTAGTTTATAAAAATCTGTATAAGCGCAGGGTGTTCCAGACCCTGTAATAAAGATAAAGGCAACATTTCCCTCACCTTGTGAATGATAGTGGAGTTGATATGTACCTAAAT
>JAEYNQ010000112.1 GCA_023412455.1 Bacillota bacterium | reverse complement strand
TTCAAGGAGAACCCTTTAGAGAAGAAGATTACGAACAGGCTATTCTATCAGTACAATGTTCCCTAGAACACTACGACCCAACACTTATTGGTTATGAATGGGATGAGGAGAATCCTCGCATTCAACTCGAGCCACGTGGAGAACGTGGCTATATCGAACTTAAAGCTATTAAAAGGAGAGTGGTAAAATGAAAGAGGCCTATCATATGATAGACCTCCTTATTTATAAAAATACTCCCTTTATAAAACTGCTTTCATCTCTATATAGCCTCTTGTTCCAATAGGCTCCAGTTGAATTCTTGGATTCGTATCATCCCATTTATAGCCGATAAGGGTTGGATCATAACTGTCCATAGATTTTTGTACAGCCTCAATGGCCGCGCAGTAATCCTCTTCAGCAAAAGGTTCCCCTTGGAACATCAGATATTTTGCTGGTGGTAACTCAATCACATCAAAGCCTTCTGGTATCGGACCGTTAAAATCTTCAGCCACTTCAACTCCTTGAACATAGCGAGAGGTATTAGGGGTACGATATTTTTCAGGTAGCCAAAGACACACAGGCTCACCACAAAGTGATTTCATGCTGGTTAATATGCCCCAAACATCGCAGCCTACTTCCTGGCAGTAGTACCAATACTCCTCCGCTTTTATTCCTCTTTTGATAATAACTTTTCTTGCTGGTTTTTCAATAACTTGAATAAATACATTCCTTACATTTTCCATCGTCGTACACTCCTTCCACATCTTTTTAAATTTGACGCCATATGGTGTAAACAGTGCTAAGGGGATAGGATGCTTTGAGTATTCCTTAGGATTACAGCCAAATTCCTTGTTAAAGGCTCTTTGATACCCATCCACACTTGCAAAACTCATATCATAAGCCATATCAATAATCTTCACCTGTTCATCGCGAAGTCTTAAAGCTGATTTTGAAAGTTTTAACTTCCTTATGTAATCTGCTGGAGAAAATCCTGTTAGCTCCTTAAATATCCGAGCGGAATACCAGGGTGAAAAGTGGGCGGCTTCTGCCAAATCAGTTAAAGATATATTCTCAGACACATGTACTTTTATATAATTTTGCATTCTTTGAACGGCTTCTATTTTATCATCCACTGTTTATCACCTCCTGACAGGAACATTATAAGTGAAGTGATTATCCATTTTCTCGACTATTTTTGCTTTAATCTCATCATCTTTTACCTGCCATACCTTTATCTTTCTAAAAACATAACCTTCCTTTAGACTTTCAGTCAGCCACTTTCTTTTTGCCTCAACCCCTGGATGGAGCTTTCTACTGCGAATAATGCAGCATAAATGCTCATTAACCAAGTATTCTTCTGTTAAATTTATAAAATCCGTATCACTATTTTCCGTTCTAGTGTCCCACACTCTCTCTGAAATCCTGTTTACTCTATAAGTCGTCACACTAAAACATAAAGCAACTTGAGAGTTCTAAGTAAATAGAGCCAAACTAACATGTACTTGTTTTGTGTGTTAATAACTCATTCATAACGGCCATAACAAGAAGAATGGCTAATAAGTACAGAGGTAGCAAGGCTGTTGAAATCCTATTGGCCAAAACGCCAAACAGTGGAGGCATCAAACAAGTACCAATATAGGCACTTGCCATTTGTACTCCTATAATTGCCTGAGAACGTTCCGCCCCGAAATAGGCTGGAGTGGAGTGTATAATACATGGATAAATAGGAGCACATCCTAGTCCTATTAAAATAAGCCCCATTAGTGAAAAGATCGGCGTGCCAGGAATCAACAGCATGATAATCCCTAATGCAATAAGGCATTGACCTATACGAATCATCTGAATATCCTTTAAAAGCATCGTAATAAATCCACTGATTGCCCGCCCTACTGTAATACCCATAAAAAATAAGCTTGCAAAACTAGCTGCCGTTTCAGGTGCGATTCCTTTATACAATGTCAAATAGCTACTAGCCCAAAGGCCTGCTGTTTGCTCTAATGCACAGTAACAAAAAAAGCTAAGCATAATTTCCTTTACACCAGGAATACGGAGGATTTCAGGCAGTGAAAGGGCCTTTCCATTGGAGCTGTTGCTATCTAAAGTTTTTATTTTAGCCTTTTTCCAGAGTGGTAGGCTAAAAATCAAAATAGTTGTTAATAGCATTTGAAGTAGGCTGATGGTGCTATAGCCACTACTCCATCCTTTTCCTCCTACCAGCGCAGCACCCATAATATAGGGACCAAGTGAAGCCCCTAGCCCCCACATACAATGTAGCCAGCTCATATGTCTACTTTCATAATGCAAGGCAACGTAATTATTGAGTGAAGCATCTACACTCCCTGCACCCAATCCATAAGGGATTGCCCAAAGGCAAAGCATAGAGAAGGAAGGTGAAATAGAAAAACCAAAGAGTGATAGAGCAGTCATAGCAACACTGATTGCAGTTACTTTGCCAGTTCCCAATTTGCGTGTCAATCGATCACTTAGAAGGCTTGAAATAATGGTTCCTCCTGCAACAATCATGGCAATAATCCCAGCATAAGAAAGGGGAACTCCAAACTCCTTATATAGGGATGGCCATGCAGAGCCTAGCAGTGAATCAGGTAAACCAAGACTAATAAATGCAATATAAATAATTGCCAAAAGTAAATGTACCATATTGTATTCCTCCTTAAACGTTGATATGATTATATCAACATATTGGTGATAAACATAGAAATGAATCGTCTAAATTCTATGATTATATCGTCATTTCTTTTATAAAAGCAAAATAAGGGGATGCAATTATGGCACTATCTATTTGTGGATTAACCACTGATCAAACGAGAAGAGAGCTTGTAGAACATGGAGCAGCTATGTTTCCTATTGCCTGCTACTCTAATGATTTAGCACTAACTTCTATACCCTGGCACTGGCATGATGAGTTCGAATTTATAATTATAACCGAAGGACTGGCTCGTATACAAATAGAAAACAAAACGATGGTATTAAGCCAAGGAGATGGTTTATTCATTAATTCAGGTGTACTTCATAGCGTTGATAGTGATAATACCAGTGAAGGAAAATACCGCACCCTTGTGTTTCATGCGAGGTTAATAGGAGGCAGTATTGACAGTATTTTTTGGCAGAAGCTCATCACACCTATTATACAAGACAAAGCCTTTCAGTATTTATGCCTATCTCCTTCGATTTCTTGGCAAAATAAATGGATTGAAAATATGGCAATAGCCTGGCAATCTATTACGGATGAAAGAGATGATTATGAAAATATTGCCCGTTTTCATTTATCAAAAGCCTTTCGACTTTTAAATTCCAATAGGCAAATTCCCCCTATGAAAACAAGCAAGAGAGACAGATTATCTGCTGAACGTACTAAGATTATGATTCAATATATAGAAGACCACTATTCTGAGGAAATTTCTCTTAGCATGATTGCAGAAAGTGCTTCTGTCAGCAAAAGCGTGTGTCTCCGCTCTTTCCATCAGGTCATTGGCTCTACACCCATTCGCTACCTGGTACAATACCGCATTGAAAGAGCTGCTGAACGCTTAAAAACAACTCATGAAAAAGCCAATGAGATAGCCATAACCTGTGGCTTTTCCGACATAAGCTATTTCACAAAATGTTTTCGTGAATTAAAAGGGCTCTCCCCTTTAGAATATAGAAAATCAGCCCATAAAAAAAGCGGGACAGAATCATTCTAATGCCCGCATTTTTTATGTACACATTATTTCTTAAATGCTTTCCATCAATTCTACTAATCCTGAAACGCTTGAATCATTTTATCACAAAAATTATTATCATCCTCCTTATCATATGGAAAGGCTTTTAGATATGTACCCTCATGATAATCTGAGGATAATACTAATTGATTACTTTCATCTATTGAATAAGTATAATTTAAAAAACGAACAGAATCATTTTCTTTTACTGCAATATTGATATGAATGAAACGCTCTTCACGATTTAAAATCTGATAACCCAGTAATCCCTCTACCCCTGCCACTTTGTCAAAAATCTCTTTTCCATTTGCATAGTTATATAAATCATCTGCTGTGATTTCTGTAGCTACAGAGGAAATGAATTCCCCATCTATCATCTTACCAGGATAGTTTTTCCAAGTATGTCCTGTCCACATATCATCCTCATATAACATATCGTATGCAGATTGGACGATGCAAATTCTTCCCTGCTCATCCACAAAAAAGCATTGATAACTACCTAGGTAATCTAAAGATTTGCTTACAATTTCCTGTCCTTGTATATATAAAACTGCAGTCTTTTCTACCAGACCCTGATACCGTCTTAATAATAGATAGGTATTTCCATCCTCTTCACTTTCATAGACATACTGCGTATCAAGTACATCCAATAAGTAGTCCTCATCTAAATCTGAAAGTTTCTTTGGAGAATAATCATCTTCTACATAAAACAATTCAGCCTCGCCAAAAGTATTCCACTCCTCATCATAGCCCTTGCTTACTAGTACAAATGTTTCCTCTTTTCCATCATGATCATAATCAGCTGTCATACATAATGAATCTGCTGAAAGATCATAAGTACTGCTCTTTCTAACTACCTCTACCGCCTGTTTCTCGTAATCCGATAAATCTAGATTTTTAACGTTCATCGCTGCATCAAAGCCTTTTTCCACTACTTCCGTTTCTGCTTTTACTTGCGTTTTTAATTCTGTTTCAGTATTTGTCTCGCTTTCCATTGCTCTTTCAGCTTGCTTTGTTTTTTCAATTTCATTTATTCTTTCACCTTGTTCTATTTCTTTACTCTTACCTATTTCTGGCTCTGTGGTAACCACTGTTTTCTCTTTTGTTAGCTCTGTTTTTACTGGTTTGTCATTTGCACACCCCACCAAAATGCTACCTAATATAATGACTTCTAATGCAAGCACTATGATTTTTTTCTTATTCTTCATTTTCTTCTCACCCACCTCTATTGGGATTCATTGACTTATTATTTTATCCAAAGTAAGAACCATACTTTCAAATTTTACATTCAGTTCATTCTTTTTATCATCGTTTTCGTCATAAAAAAATATTCTGGTAGCCCTGTATGAATTTCCATACAAGAAGCCCAGTCTTGCCTTATTAAAAGGGATAATTCATCTGCTGACTTATACTCATCGTCTCTACAAATATCTATGTTTTTAATTATTATTCTAATAAAACTTATGGCCTCGCTAAAGTTCTAATTAACCTATCATACCTTTTCGTTTTATGCTCAACATCCTCCTTTGTTACACCATAATACCTGTATACATCATGATAGATCTTCTTAAAACGTTTCGACTTTTGAGCTTGGGCATTTGAGCATATTCCCCTAATAAATGAACAGACTTCATCCATGGTATGATTTTCATCTGAAATATGCTTTTCAGCCCATAATTTCTTAAGGTTATAAATTATTTTATGTATTTTCTGGGATAAGGTTAATTTCCCTCAATCAGCAAACCATACTGACGTTGGTCCACTAGGACCACTGATAATCCTTATACCGCTGGTACTTTTTCTTTGCATCCTTATTTCTCCAATACTATTTTAGATTTTATTTACACCCTAGCCACAATGTAAGAAAAACCTGCGATTCTTACTTTTTTATAAGTTATAGTGTTTTGATTATATCTATAACACTGTACGTATCAACTTCATCATCTATTAGCTTGCTAATAAAATCTGAAAACCCATCTGCTAATTTGGGTGAAAATTTAATGATATTTTCATAATTAAATTCAAGGGTAATGATTTTCTTTTTATAATAGGATATTTTGTTTTCATTAGATAGCAAAGAGTGTGAACATTGATAAACAGGAAATTGAGAATCATTTAAATCCATACAAATGCCATCACCATCAAGTGTAGATGCAAATGTAAAGAAGCCATAAGGAGCGATATTTGCTCCTGGAATATAATCTGTATTTTCTGCAATGATTCTATCTATTCCATAAAAAACAAAATCACAAAACTCAACCTCATCGGCTGGCATCGCATTTGAATAAACCTCCATGAACATATCTGGTAACTTAGTAGATGAAATGGTCCTTAATTTACTCATTTCTTCTTCTGTTGGTTTTCTAAAAGATATGCCCTCAAGTGTATTTAAAAAAGCAAAAAAATCATTTTCCATAATTCTCCTCCTATAAGGTATTAATTATACTTCTCACTTTAAATCTGAACTATCTTCACCTAATTTATCTAATCTGATAAAAACAGAGGAAAATGATGGCATCTACAATCCGTATACAAAATTGGATGTTCTGCTGACCCAAAAAATTCAAAAATATGTTCTTCGTCCACCCCTAATACTTCTTTTACAAGAGCATAGAATTCCTCTTTTGCTACCTTCTGGGCATAGAATTGTTTCCACATCCTCCTCAATTTCTTAATTAATAGAATAGCATATTCATCTAAAAATATATGTCCTATTTTGTCATGTCAAAGTACAAATTGTTATTCTCCCATCATAATTTACGTTTAATTTTGTTATACTCTCATTACCCCGAAGCCCAATAAGAGTCATTCTACCTGCAGGTCTGCCTCCGCAGAATTTAGCAAAAAATCTTGGTGAAGCCCTATAGGCTGGTTTTAAGGGCAGCTGTTTGAACCTCAAGTGCTCTTCTTGAGGTGAGTTTGCCCTGTTAGCCTGTAGGGGTGAGCCTAGATTTTTCTAAATTCGAGGACTCGTAGCCGGAAGGTAGAATGACTCTTGCGGATGTTAGATGATACCTTTCATAAAAAAAGCCCCATAGGCCTTGTCTTTTCAAGACCTATGGGGTGAAATATTGAAGTATCTCTTGATAGTTAGTTACTTAAAAACCTAATGCAAGGTTACTGGGGTAGTCCGTCGTGCTACCGCAAGGCTCCGCTTTGCTTCATCTCACTAACGGACAGCGTCCTAATTTTCTCTCTTAGTTTTAAAATCATTCCTGGTGCTACTGATAATTCATCCACACCTATCTGTAAAAAGGTCTCTGTTAAGGCACTATCTGCGCCTAGTTCTCCACAAATACCTACCCATATACCATTTTTGTGGGCATTACTGGTTACCATTTCAATCATTTTTAAAATAGCTGGATGATGGGCATCATAGAAGCTTTCTAACTTCTCATTTTGCCTGTCTATGGCAAGTGTATACTGACTTAAATCATTGGTCCCAATACTAAAGAACTCTACCCTTTTAGCCAGTTCATCACTCATCATAACGGCAGCTGGTGTTTCAATCATAATCCCTTGTTTTGGCGTCGCATAGGGTATGCCTTCTGCTTCAAGTTCTTGCTTCACTTCCTCAACAATTTTGTAGATCTGCTCCACTTCTTTTGTAGAAGTAATCATCGGATACATGACTGCTAAATTCCCATATACCGCTGCACGAAGTAGTGCACGTAATTGGGTTTTAAAGATTTCTGGTTGTGATAAGCAAATGCGAATAGCACGGTAACCAAGTGCTGGATTCTCCTCATGTCCTAAGCCAAGATAATCGACTTGTTTATCTGCACCTATATCGAGTGTACGGATAATCACTCTTTTACCAGCCATTGTCTCTACCACTTTACGGTAGGCTATAAACTGCTCTTCTTCTGTTGGTAATTGGTTCTTTTCAAGATATAAGAATTCACTTCTAAATAAGCCAATTCCTTCTGCATCATTTTCTAATACTTGTTCTATATCTGCTACACTTCCAATGTTAGCACATAGTTCGATCTTCCTACCATCACGTGTAATCGTTTCTTGCCCTTTCATGGCTTGTAATAACCTTTGTTTTTCTTGTTCTTCTTTTATTTTAGCATTGGCTACTTCACATTCTTCCCTCGTTGGGTTTGTAATAAATGCCCCACTCATACCATCTACAATGGCTAATTCGCCACTTACTAAGCCCTCTAAATCTATAGGAACGCCAATTAATGCGGGAATGTTCATCATGCGTGCTAAAATAGCTGTGTGAGAATTACTGGAGCCAAGTTTGGTTACAAATGCAAGTATTTTCTTTTTATCCATTTGCACCGTTTCACTGGGGGTTAAATCCTCAGCTACAATAATCGATGGCTCACTATCTGCTAAATGGGCTTCTTCCTGACCTAAAAGTATTCTAACCAATCGATTAGAAACATCCTTAATATCTACTGAACGGGCCTTCATATATTCATCATCCATATTGGCAAATATGTCGGCAAATTGATTGCCTATTGTTTCTATAGCATAAGGGGCATTTACAGCTTCTGTTTCAATTAAGGCCTGTATTTCTTCTATATAGCTATCATCCTCTAACATCATTTGATGGACTTCAAAAATAGCTGCATGTTCTTCGCCCACTTCAACTAGGGCTTTACCATACAACTCTTGAAGTTGCTTCTTAGCTGTTTCTATACTTTTTTCAAAACTTACAAGTTCTGCTTTCACATCTAATACGCTACTTCTTTGGATGGGAGTGTCTTTTTTCTTAAGCACCACCATAGGGCCCATCGCTATCCCATCACAAACTGTTTTACCTATCCTTTTCATGCTTATATCTCCCCTGTCTCTCTATCCACTTATTCTAGCTTTTAAAGATTTTGCCCTCTTTAATAATATAGCAAATCTCTAAATCCTTATTTAATAAGATAACATTGGCCAATTTGCCTTCTTCCAAACTACCATAACGCTCCGAAATACCTATTGCTTTTGCTGGATTAACTGTGGCACACTTAATTGCACTAGTAAGTGGCACACCCATATTCAAAACGGCATTTCGCATACAATCCATCAAGTTTGTGACAGAACCGGCAATTGCTCCACCTTCTGTCAAAGTAGCTAAATGGCCACGGACAGTTACTGCTTGTCCCCCCAGCTCATATTGTCCATCTTTGAGACCACAAGCCATCATACTATCACTAATCAGTACGATGCGATCCTCTCCAAACATTTTAAAGGTGGTGCGCACCACAGCTGGATGACTATGTATACCATCTGTTATGAGCTCTACCATCACTTTTTCTTCATCACAAGCTGCTCCTATTACCCCTGGTGCTCTATGGGAATAAGCTGGCATAGCATTATACAAATGAGTGACATGCTTTGCCCCTTTTTCAAAGGCTTTTATGGAGGTATCATAATCTGCTGCTGTGTGGGCAAGAGATACAGTAACCTTTTCACCTACCTCTTCAATAAATGCCATTGCCCCTTCTACTTCTGGTGCAATATCCACGAGTTTGATCATACCCTTGGCTTTTTCTTGTAATCTTAAAAACATGTCCGCATCTAGTTTATGAATAAATGTACCATTTTGAGCACCCTTCTTTTCCATGCTAATAAAAGGGCCTTCCATATTAATACCCACTAAACTGGCACCTTTTTCTCCTTGATAGTTGGCAGCATTTTCAAAAATAGCTGCTAAATGTTCCTCTGAAAAAGTCATAGAAGCTGGGCAAATGGCTAATATACCATTTTGGGCTTGATAGTAGGCAATCTTTTCTAAAGCTTCACTTGTACCATCACAAAAATCATAACCTACACATCCGTGAAAATGAATGTCTATAAGTCCTGGAATAACATATAGCCCCTCAGCGTCAATGACATTTTCGTCTTTTATATTTTCTTCTTGTTTAACAATATATTCTCCTTGAATATGTAAATCCCCTTGCTTGAAACTCCCTTCCTTTTGAAAAATAAGTCCATTTTTTATAATCATTTTGTTCCTCCCGTCTCTCATGTAAATTATAGTAGTGCCATCAATTTACTAAGTGCTGCTGTATCACCCACTAGGCAAACATCATTATGTAATTGTAATACTGAAGCAGGTACTTCTGGTGTTACAGGTCCAGCAAAAGCTTTGACTACAATATCTGCTTTATCTTCTCCTGCTACAACCAAGACTATTTTTTTAGCTTGCATAATATTTTTAATCCCCATTGTATAGGCCTCTCTTGGTACATCTTCTTCCTTCTCAAAGAAACGTTTATTGGCTTCAATGGTACGTTCCGATAATTGAATACAATGGGTTGCTTTTTCAAATGCACCACCTGGTTCATTAAAACCAATATGTCCATTATGCCCTATGCCTAAAAGCTGTAAATCAATACCACCTGTCTTATGAATGATTGTATCATAATCTTTGCATGCTTTTTTTGAATCTTCTTCCATTCCATCTGGCACAAAGGTACGTGCTAAATCTATATTTACCTTAGAAAATAAATGTTCGTTCATAAAGTAACGATAGCTTTGTGGGTTATCGCCTGATATGCCTTTATATTCATCTAAATTAACCGTTGTAACTGTTGAAAAATCTAAGTCTCCTTTATTATACCACTCTATTAATTGATTATAAGTCCCAATGGGTGTAGAGCCCGTTGCCAAGCCTAATACACAATCTGGCTTTAAAATAATTTGTGCAGAAATAATGTTTGCTGCCTTACGGCTCATTGCTTTATAGTCTTCACCACAGTATATTCTCATGATTACTTCCTCCTTAGTTTGTATATAAAATGAGGCTACTTAATAAAAGGGATACCATAAATGGCATCCCTAATCAAGTACATTATTGGCAAAACAATCTTTTATTTCTTACAAAGCTTTTTAAATTCATCTGCCACAAACTGTACTTTTGTACCTACAACAACTTGTACGCTTGTTTTACCAGGTCTAATAACACCAGAAACACCTGCTGATTTAATAAGTTTTTCATTTACAGCAGTATTATCTTTAACTTCTATACGAAGTCTAGTTATACAGTTATCGATTGAAGCGACATTTTCTTTTCCACCAATACCTTCTAGGATGATTCTAGCTACTTCTGTAAAATCATTATTAGAAAGGACTACTTGTTTTTCAGTTTCTTCCTCGTCATCTTCACGACCAGGTGTTTTTAAATCCCACTTAAGTATAGCAAAACGGAATACAAAGTAGAAGACAGCAAATGCTGCAATGCCTAAAGGAATAATCATCCAAGTGTTGTTTGCAGCTGGAAGTGACGCTGAAAATACTAAGTCTGTTGCTCCACCTGAGAAACAGAATCCAGCACGGAAACCAACTAAACATACAATAAAAGTAAAGATACCATATAAAAGTGCATATACAACATATAATGCTGGTGCTAGGAACATAAATGCAAACTCAAAAGGTTCTGTCACACCACATACGAAAGAACAAACGGCTGCTGATGCTAAAAGACCCATTGCAATTTTTTTCTTACTATCTTTTGCACAGTGAATCATAGCTAATGCTGCCCCTGGTATACCAAACATCATACAAGGGAAGAAGCCTGACATATACATACCCAGTGACCATGTTACATCTGCTGAAGTTTCCCCTGCCCAGAAGTGAGCTAAATCGCCAAGACCAATGACATCAAACCAGAATACATTGTTTAAGGCATGGTGTAATCCTGTAGGAATTAACAAACGGTTTAAGAAGGCATAGATCCCTGCACCTACAGCATCCATTTTGGCAATTCCTTGTCCAACGGCAATTAAAACACCAAAAATAACAGGCCATACAAATAATAAAATAACAGATACAACAATAGATGTAGCACCTGCAATAATAGCTACACAACGTTTGCCACTAAAGAAGGCTAACCAATCTGGTAATTTTGTATTTTTAAATTTGTTATAACAAGTAGAACCAATAATACCTGCTAAAATCCCAATAAATGGATTTGCAATCTTATCAAATGCAATAGTTTTGTTTACACTATCTGCTACTGAAGGCATAATCGTTGTTACGAATCCTGTGTTTAAAAGTGTGGTCATCATAAACCAAGAAGCAAGGGCAGCAAGACCACCAGTTCCATCGTTATCTTCAGACATACCAACACCTACACCAATTACAAAAAGTAATGCCATGTTGTCAATTAATGCTGAACCTGCTTTTACTAAAAAAAGTCCAAGAAGGTTGGCAAAGCCAGCCATTTCTCCACCTTGCATAGTGGCAGGAGAAAGTGCATAACCGAGCCCCATTAAAAGCCCACATATAGGTAAAGTAGCTACAGGTAGCATTAATGCTTTACCCAACTTTTGAAGATACTTCATCATACTAAATCCCTCCACATTATATAATTGATCATTTAACTATTTAAGAAACCACCTATTATAAGTCCTTTTATCTGACTAAATACTTAGCATTCTTAATAGTTTTATATAAAAATTCACCCCATATCTGGCAGCAAATTTCTATAAACTCGCATTAAAAAATGCTCTTAATGCTTCAATAGCCACCTCTTCATCTTCACCATCACAAATAACAGTGATTTCATGACCCTTTTTAGCAACTAAAGCCATTACCCCTAGCACACTTTTGCCATCTGCTTGTTTTTCGCCATATTGGAGTTTAACAGAGCAAGCATATTTTTTTGTCTCTTTTACCAATAGACCAGCTGGTCTTGCATGTATCCCTAACTCATCTTTAATCACATAGTTAAATGATTGCATATGTACCTCCCTCTCTAAGAAATTTTTTATTTGATTAATTCCAATACAGGATCACCTGGATTTATCTTAGCTCCTGTGTTAGAAATAACCTCCTTATATGTATCCGTATTACAAATAACAATGGGCACGATGGTATCATAACCCTCTGACTTAATGCCCTCCCTATCAAATTCTAAAAGGAGTTGTCCTTTTTGAACCACCTCTCCAGCCTTTACATGGGCATTAAAATATTTACCCTGAAGCTTCACCGTATCTAATCCCACGTGAATTAATACCTCAGCGCCTAATTGTGACCGTAATGTAATGGCATGAAGGGTATCAAATACCACTTCTACTGTACCGTCTACTGGCGCATAGACTTTGCCTTCTGTTGGTTTGATTGCCATCCCACGTCCTAGTAATTCTTCCTTAAATGTAGGATCTGCAATCTCACTGCTTGGAACAGCTTCACCTCTAATAGGCGCCCCAATAACCTCTATGCTCGTTTGCTTTTTCTTGCTAAAAAAACTAAGCACTATAGCTTCCCCCTTTTTTTACCTTTAACGCAAAATATATACTTATTTAGCATTTTTAAACTTTTTTACAATCATAACATTTATGTCTAATTTTGTCAATTATACACTTATTTTAGCAATTATTTTTACAACTCCTTGACTCTATGTACATCATTTGTTCATTATAACGGATTTCTTATTCTATGCTTTGCAAGTGGTTTCAAGCCACTCTTATGGACTTCCTACTCCATCATATTCCCTCTAATTCTTTTTATTCATTAGAATGTCTACTCTCTCATATTCGTTTTTCTTGGATTTGGAGTAACACCCATTTTTTCTACTGAAAGTGTACTCCCACTACTCTAATACTGCTCCTTTACATCCGGAAGTAACACTTTTAGCATACCTTGCTAAATATCCTTTTTGGGCGCTAGAGGCTTTTGGCTTCCAATTTTGTCTTCTTTTTTCAAGTTCTTCATCTGTAACTAATAGATTAATCTTATTCTCTGGTATATTGATTTCTATTATATCTCCTTCTAGTATCAAGGCAATATTCCCACCAACTGCTGCTTCTGGGGATACATGACCGATTGCTGCGCCTCTTGTTGCTCCTGAAAAACGCCCATCAGTAATCAAGGCAACACAATCCCCTAAACCACTTCCCATAATGGCCGATGTAGGATTGAGCATTTCACGCATTCCTGGACCTCCTTTAGGTCCTTCATAACGTATGACCACTACCTCTCCTTTATGTATTTCCCCACTATAGATGGCCTTAAGTGCCGATTCTTCTCCATCAAAGACTCTCGCCATTCCTTTATGTTTCATCATACTTTCAGCTACTGCAGAACGCTTTACAACACATCCATCAGGTGCTAGATTGCCTCTTAATATGGCAATTCCACCTTCCTTACTATAGGGATTTTGGACGCTCCTAATCACTTTATAATCCTTAACTATTTTTCCATAAATATTCTCTGCAACAGTTTTTCCATTACAGGTTATACATTCGCCATGAAGCAGTCCTAATTTATTGATTTCATTCATAAC